>NZ_PQLP01000069.1:0-9232 GCF_002918965.1 Acinetobacter sp. ACNIH3
ATTGCGTAGCAGGATCAAACCAAATGGCAATATTTCCGCGACTCATGAGTGCTCGGTTATATGCGGGCCAATTGGTTGTGCGGTAGATTTTGTGTGTAGGCTTCTTCATTTGAAAATTATATCGCTAAAAAAGCCTTTACAGATAGGTTTGTGCAACAAAGCCGTTGTGAATCACTCTTTGTCCATGATGTATTTTTATTTTACGACAGCACGAACAATTAATCCTTGAGTGATTTGCTCGCCCCCCTAAATTAGCTGCGTGTCATTTTTTGTTCAACTGTTGTTGGTCGCATTTCGTTATTCACCGATAAACGGTATATACAAGTTCTACCTCATTTTTCTTGATAATTGAGATAGAATCATCTCAGTCTCTTGAATGCTTTAAACTGAATGCATAGCCTAACTTTTCAACATCTCCTGTCTGCTTCAAATAGTTCCCCGCATGCCATTTTGGAAGCATTGCGCTCCCTGGATCATGCTGTATATTTATATGACAACGGTACGCCATTTATTGCCTGCTGTGCTGAACGTTATACAGTTATACAGGATGATATTATACAAACTTATCAGGCTGTTTCTTTTAATCAGTATGAAGTCGTTGCGCCAGATTTAACTATTAATTTCACGTCTAAATCAACCTCGGACTCTACAAGATTTAATGGCGGCTTTGTAGGATTCATTTCTTATGACTACGCAGCTCAGCAGCAAGTTCATTATAGACAGCGCCAGCAGCCAGCACTTTTTATTGGGCAATTCTCTACTTATTTAGAACTCAACCCTCAAGGATGGATTTTTAAAAGTAGTGATCCTCAAGCGAAACATATTTTTCAGCAGATTCAGGCTTTACTTGATCAATTCCAGGATAAGTCTGAATTTAATTTAGTTTCTCCATGTACAGCGCGTTGGAATAAATCGGCTTATCAGGAGGCTTTCAGTCAGGTTCAGGAATATATCAAAGCTGGTGATTGTTATCAGATCAACCTGACTCAAGAATTTTCAGCACAAGCTAAAGGCTCTGTGTTAGCTACAGCAGAACAATTTTGGCAGCTAACCAATGCACCTTATGCTGGTTATTTACGCGTAGGTGAGTTTGAGCTGTTAAGTTGTTCACCAGAACTGTTTATTGAGTTTCAATCTGAGCGACGGATTATTACCAAACCGATCAAAGGCACGATGCCGCGTTATATAGATCCAATATTGGATGAGCAGTCCAAACAGACCTTAAAAAATTCTGAGAAAGATCAAGTTGAAAATGTGATGATCGTGGATTTATTACGTAATGATTTAAGTGTTTATGCGGAAACTGGCTCAGTTAAAACACCAAAGCTGTTCAATATTGAAAGCTTTAATCAAGTTCATCATATGGTTAGTGAGGTACAAGCTACATTAAAAAAAGATGTAAATCCATTTAATGTTTTAATGTCCGCCCTTCCTGGCGGATCTATTACTGGTGCACCTAAAATCCGTGCCATGCAGATTATTGAAGAACTTGAAGATGCGCCACGAGGTGCATATTGTGGCTCAATGGGGTATTTTAATTTTGATGGAACTGGTTCCTGGAATATTCTGATCCGCTCAATACAGAAATACCAAAATGAGATGTCACTATGGGCTGGTGGCGGGATTACCATTTCATCAGACTGCGATGCCGAATACCAAGAATGTTTTGATAAAGTCGAAGCTATGTTGAATCTACTCAATACTTGGTACACACCTGAATAAATAAAAAAACGACTCAATTGAGTCGTTTTTTTATGAATCTCACCCCTTGATGAGCATTGCTCCGCAAGGGATAGATTCACTTAAATCAAAATCTCATTTTTCAATGTATCAATCAAACGTTGATTCTGCTCATCTGTACCAATAGTAATACGTAAGAACTGATTGATACGTGGCTTATTAAAATAGCGCACGATAATACCATGTTCACGTAATTCAGATGCTAACTCACCTGCATCTTTGCTTGGGAATGATGCAAAAATGAAATTGGCAGCCGATGGTAAAACTTTAAATCCAAGTTCTTTTAACTGTGCTGTCAATTTCTCACGGCTCGCTATCACTTTGGCATTTTGCGCTTCAAAGTAAGCTTGGTCTTCAAAGGAAGCTACTGCTGCTGCAATGGCAAAACGATCCATTGGATAAGAGTTAAAGCTGTTTTTAACCGCTTCCAATGCTGCAATTAAATGTGGCTGCGCAATCGCAAAACCGACCCGTAGACCTGCTAATGAGCGGGACTTAGACGTGGTTTGGCATACTACCAAATTGTCGTATTTCTCAACCAACGCCACCGCAGATTCAGCACCAAAATCCACATAGGCTTCATCAATCACCACAACCGAATTTGGATTAGCTTGAAGCACTTCTTCAATTGCAGATAAACCCAGTGCAATACTGGTTGGTGCATTTGGATTGGTAATAATAATGCCGCCATTTGGCTGTTTATAGTCATCGACTACAATTTCAAAATCATCATTGAGCGGCAATACTTTGGTTTCGACACCAAAGAACTGGCTGTATACAGGATAGAAACTGTAGGTAATATCTGGATAGAGCAATGGCAATTCTTGAACGAAGAATGCTTTGAAAATATGCGCTAAAACTTCATCCGAACCATTGCCGACAAAGACTTGCTCAACTGGCACACTTTGCTGTTTGGCAATCGCTTGCTTCAGTTCAGAGGCATCAGGGTCAGGATACAAACGTAAAACATCTGCACCATTTGCCAATACTTTCTGGACTGCTTCCACCACTTTCGGTGACGGCGGATATGGGTTTTCGTTAGTGTTTAATTTTAAAAGATTTTGGATTTTTGGTTGTTCACCCGGTGTGTACGGTTCTAACTCACGTACTTCAGGACTCCAAAAACGCATTTGTTCTGTAGTGATCTTTGACATCTTTGTTCTCTTATTAGCCCTCTCCTAACCCCTCCCGAAGGGAGAGGGATCTCCAAACTCTTACATATTGCTTTACTAGATAATTAATTCAATCATGTAATCTCCCTCTCCTGAGCAAGTTTTAAAGCACTGCTTTAAAACTTGCTCAGGAGAGGGTTAGGGAGAGGTTTTATATTTTTAATTACTGATAACGATAACGTGCAGAACGTGCATGTGCATCAAGATTTTCTTCTTGCGCCAAAATGTCTGCAGTTTTCGCTAAAGTTTTCACACCTTGTTCAGAGCACATAATCAGGCTTGAACGTTTTTGGAAATCATATACACCAAGTGGTGATGAAAAACGTGCTGTACCTGAGGTTGGCAATACGTGGTTTGGACCTGCACAGTAGTCACCAATCGCTTCAGGCGTATAACGACCCACGAAAATGGCACCTGCATGACGAATATCTTCAGCCATTTTTTCTGCTTCGTCTAAACAAAGCATTAAGTGTTCAGGCGCGACTTGGTTAATCAGTTCAGCACCTTCAGCACGATCTTTCACTAATACCAGTGCACCACGGTTCTCGATAGACGTACGTGCGATCTCAGCTTTTGGTAAAGCTTCTAAGTGTTTTTCAATCCATTCACCAACTGCATTCAACAACGCTTCATCAGGTGTAATGAATACTGCTTGCGCAACCGTGTCATGTTCAGCTTGTGACAATAAATCCATTGCCAGCCACTCAGCATTATTTTCACCTTCCGCATACACTAGAATTTCAGAAGGTCCGGCAATCATATCGATACCGACTTGACCAAATACCGCACGTTTTGCCGCAGCAACGAAACGGTTACCCGGGCCTGTGATTTTATCTACAGATGGAATGCTTTCTGTACCATAGGCTAATGCTGCAACCGCTTGCGCACCACCAATGGTAAATACACGGGTCACGCCTGCCAAATATGCTGCTGCAAGTACCAATGGATTCAATTCACCATTTGGCGCAGGTACCACCATAATAATTTCAGGTACACCTGCAACATGGGCAGGTACTGCATTCATCAATACTGAAGATGGATACGATGCCAAACCGCCCGGTACATAAATACCCACACGATCAAGTGGTGTGACTTTTTGACCTAAGGTATTACCTAAAGCATCGACATAGGTCCAGCCATCTTGCTTTTGTGCTTGGTGGAATTCACGTACACGGTTGGCAGCGAGTTCTAAAGCTTCACGCACTTCAACTGTTAAACCATCAAAGGCAGCTTTCAATTGTTCTTGAGTCAGTTCCAGATCTGAAAATTGATGCGCTGGATGTCGATCGAACTGCTGAGTAAGTTTAAGAACATGAGCATCACCATGCTGACGCACATCAGCAATGATTTGATCTACGGTTTTTAAAAGTTCAGGATCACTCACTGTTTCAAAAGCTAACAAGTCAGCAAATACCTGCTTGAAGTTTTGATCTTGAGTCGATAAACGTCGCATCAATTTACCCACAAGGTTGATATGGAAAAGATTAGTTTACCTGTTTTAACAGGCTTTGTGGTTATCTATCTACTTTCTTGAGCATGAGTTTTATTGGAAATAGCATTCGGTAAAATTGATGATTTCTCTAAATTCTCTATCAAACCCTAGATATAAAAAAACCGTCCTTGCAGACGGTCTTTTAGAACGATAAAAATTAAGCTTTTTTCGATTGTTCACGTGCTTCAACAGCTTGTTCAAGCTGTGCCAAAATTGGATTCAATAATGCTTGTTTACGCTTAAAGCTGGCTTTATTGACAATCAAACGTGAAGATACTTTACAAATTTCTTCCAGTGGCTCAAGACCATTGGCACGAAGTGTATTGCCTGTATCGACCACATCAACAATATAATCGCCTAGACCTACAAGTGGTGCAAGTTCCATAGAACCATAAAGCTTGATCACATCAACCTGCTCACCTAGGCTTGCATAATATTGACGGGTTAAATTCACATACTTAGTCGCAATTTTAAGACGGCCTTTCGGACGTTCCATACCAACCTTGCCTGCTGTCATCAGTTTACAGTTGGCAATTTTTAGATCTAATGGCTCATAGACATTTTGCGCGCCATGCTCCATCAACACATCTTTACCTGCCACACCGATGTCTGCTGCGCCATTTTCAACATAGGTTGGCACATCAGAAGCACGTAAAATCAGAATACGAACGTGTTTATGGGTTGTCGGGAAAATTAGCTTTCGAGACTTATCCGGATCTTCCAGCAGGTTAATACCTGCCGTTTCAAGTAACGGTAGAGTTTCTTTTAAAATACGGCCCTTACTTAATGCTAAAGTTAAACCATGATCAAAATTGCCCATTACGTCAAAGTTTGGATCATCGTTTCTCATATCGCTCATTAACTTACTCGCTTAATTTGGGCGCCTAAACCTTGTAACTTCGCTTCGACATCTTCATAACCGCGGTCAATATGATAGATACGGTCAATCACTGTTTCCCCTTCAGCGGCAAGCGCTGCCAGTACCAAAGAGAATGAAGCGCGTAAATCTGTCGCCATCACTGGTGCTGCAGAAAGTTTTTCCACACCCGTCACCACAGCATCATTACCTTCCACCTGAATATTCGCCCCCATACGAGCCAATTCAGGAACATGCATGAAACGGTTTTCAAAAATCGTTTCGGAAATTGTCGCAAAACCGCGGCCAATTGCATTCACTGCCATCAGCTGAGCCTGCATATCTGTTGGAAATTCTGGATGCGGCAAAGTACGGAAGCTGACAGCTTTCGGGCGTTTACCCATCATATCCAGTTCGATCCAGTCGTCACCACGTGTAACTTCTGCACCCATTTCTTCAAATTTTTCCAATACTGATTCAAGCAGGTTTGGATCTGTATTCGTTGTTTTTACTTTACCGCCCGTGATCGCAGCAGCTGCCAGATATGAACCGGTTTCAATACGGTCAGCAACCACAGCATATTCACAGCCGTGTAGTCTTTCAACACCAGTGACAATCAGCGTATCTGTGTCTAAACCTTCAATCTTGGCACCCATTTTAATCAGCATTTGCGCAAGATCGGTAATTTCAGGTTCACGTGCTGCATTACGGATTGTCGTTACGCCATCTGTCAGCACAGCCGCCATTAGAATATTTTCGGTACCACCCACAGTCACCATGTCAAAGACAACTTCGCCACCTTTCAGACGACCATCAACTTTGGCATGGACATAACCAGCTTCAACCTGAATTTCAGCACCAAGCGCTTCCAAAGCTTTTAAATGCTGATCCACAGGACGAGAACCAATTGCACAACCGCCAGGTAAGGACACCTGTGCACTACCGTAGCGCGCCAGCAATGGACCAAGCACCAAAATGGATGCACGCATGGTTTTTACCAACTCATATGGTGCAAACTGGTTATCCAGGGTTGAAGTATCCGCAACAACAGTATCACCTTCATATTTCATGGTGATCCCGAGACCGGCAATAAGTTTAACCAGTGTGTTTACATCTTTCAGATTAGGCACATTGGTCAAGGTAATGGGAGTATCTGCAAGAATCATTGCAGCCAGTAGTGGAAGTGCTGCGTTTTTCGCACCGGAAATACGCACTTCACCTTCGAGCTTATTGCCGCCCTGAATTAAAAATTTATCCATTAATCTATTAAGCTCCAAATAAGCTTGCTTTGCGCCATTCTTCTTTGGTCATTGCGCGAATTGTTACGGCATGGACTTCACCACTGGCGATATAAGAATTGAGAGGAGCATAAACAGCTTGTTGTCGAGCAACTGGTCGCTTACCATCGAATTGATCATCCACAATACGGAGATCATATTTGCCGCCCTGACCACTCACAGCAATGTCAGCCTCTGGGAACGCGGCTTTTAAGATTTCAGCGAGCTGTTCATTATTCATCACAAGACCTCTTATAGGACTAAGGGTGTAAAACGAATCATTTTACTATAAATAAAAAAAATAATTCATTAGTCACATACATTATATATATAAAAAAAGAGGCTTTTAAAAACCTCTTTTTCCATTCTGCCCGATTATAAAGCCAATGGCTGATAATCCAGGTTCATTTTTCGATATCGATCAATTTGTTTTTTTAATTTTTCTGTCAAAAGCTTGATCGAGGTATACATATCATCGGCATTGGCATGCGCAAAAAATTCGATTCCCGGTAATCTGATAATTGCCTCCGCAATATGATTACTGCTTCCTTTTTTAGAGCGCTTATCAATCTGATGATCTTTTGAAAGTTTAACCTGCATACTGTTCACTTGATCCAGATGTTTAGTCATCTGCTGGAACTTTGTTTTTATAGTATCTTCAATTGCTGGCGTAATAGATAAATGATGTCCACGAATTGTTATTTGCATAGTTCTATCCCTCAACTTCGTTAGGATTAGACGAGTCACAGTCAAATGATTCGATGACAATAACCAATGCAAGGTTACAGTTCAGAAATTGGATCAAATCATTTTACAGTTCCTCAAAAGAAAAAGAGATTCATCATAGTGTCATGATGAATCTCTAGAATAGTCAGATTTTAAAACTTAGATCAAGACCTTTCGTTCAGAAGATGAAGGAATATGTAACGATTCACGATATTTAGCGACTGTACGTCTTGCTACATCAATACCTTCCTCTTTTAACATATTGGCAATTGCATTATCCGACAATGGCTTACGTATATTTTCCTCAGAAATCAATTTTTTAATCTTGGCACGAATCGCAGTTGAAGATGCTTCCCCACCCGAAGTCGTACCGACATGACTGGAAAAGAAATATTTCAATTCAAAAAGGCCACGCGGTGTCAGCATGTATTTATTGGTTGTTACCCGGGAAACTGTTGATTCATGGAGTTCCACTTCTTCAGCAATATCACGTAATACTAGAGGTTTCATCCCTTCAGCACCAATTTCTAAAAAAGCTTTTTGGTGTTCGACAATACAAGTGGCTACTTTTAACAAAGTCTTATGACGTTCATCGATACTTTTAATGAAATTTTTTGCTTCCAGCATCTGGTTTCTTAAATATTGATTGTCATCACTTTGATCAGCACGACGGATCATATTGGCATAAAAAGAATTTACACGTAGTTTTGGCATCACGTCAGGATTCAACATTACCTGCCAGCAGTCATTCTTTTTCAACACGACAACATCGGGCACCTGATAATCAGATTCGCGATCTTCAAATTCCAGACCAGGATGGGGTTTTAATGTTTTAAGTAAATCTACTGCACAGCGCAACTGATCTGGATTCAAACCAGTTTGCTTAATCAGCCGAGGTAATTCATTGGTAATGAGCAGTTCATAGTGTTGTAGCAGCTTGATCGCATCATTACGACAAGGTGTGGAAGCGGACAAATTATCCAGCTGAACCATCAGGCATTCAGCCAAATTGCGCGAACCGACACCAATAGGCTCTAATCGTTGAATATGTTTGAGTACTACAAGGACTTCATCATCTTCAATTTCCTCCTCATAGCCCATGCTTTGTAACAAGTGTTGAACTGAGGTGGTAATTTCCGAAATTTCGACTTCAAGAAAGCCCTTATCGTCCAAGGAGTCGATAATGCAATGTGCAATCAACTTATCAATTTTAGAAAAATGTAGCAGATTTACCTGTTCAATCAGATGTTGCTGCAGGCTTAAATGTCCCTGCCGATTATCCTCACGTTCTTCGTATTCAGCTGCACCTAAACTAGTGGGCTGATGGGTATATACATCATCCCAATCAGTATCCACAGGCAAATCATCAGGCAAATGATCTGCATTCAATTCATTGGTTAAGTCTTTTTGGTCATGCTCAACTTCAGAAGTAGATAAACTTTCTAAATTTGATTGTTCTTCAACTTTTTCCAGTAAAGGATTACTATCTAACTGTAACTGGATTTCCTGTTCAAGTTCTAGACTCGACAGTTGCAATAATCGAATTGCTTGCTGTAATTGTGGAGTTAATGACAGCGAGTTCGCAACTTTTAAGCCCACTGATAATTTCATTGTTACCCCTCATTATTCAAACCGCGCTTTATAAGCAATTTTTATGCCGCTTTATTTTTTTATAACATAGATTTGTTAAATTACATACAATTCCTTGTATTTTTTATGCACTATTTAAGCTATTCATTTTAAATATTAATATTAATTAGTATCTTATTTTTATCAAATGATCTTATTTGCTTTTAAAAATTCGAAATAAATTAAAAAATTACATAAAAAAACACCCCCTGCCATTTGACAGGGGGTGTTTAGAATAATGAGCTGGCGATGACTTACTCTCACATGGGAAACCCCACACTACCATCAGCGCTAAGAGGTTTCACTTCTGAGTTCGGGAAGGGATCAGGTGGTTCACTCT
>NZ_PQLP01000007.1:0-111179 GCF_002918965.1 Acinetobacter sp. ACNIH3
AACGTTTAGGCAGGACACTATGGAAAAAATGGTCAGGCTATCATCGGCGAAGTTTGGTTGAAACTAAGATGCACTGCATTAAATTATTAGGAGATAAACTCAGCGCAAGGAGTTTTGGTAGCCAAGTGAATGAGATCCATGCACGTGTAGCAGTCCTTAACAGATTTACGGAATTAGGTCGCCCACTTACCCAAGTTACGCCTTAAATTTGGCTCAATTAGGGGCGCTTTGCATTTCAAATCTTTGTGCAACAAAGCCCAGATAAATTAACAATCTCAGTCAATCGTCATAAACATGTCTCCATCTGTGCCGAAAATGCCTGCTGGAATGGTGAAGCTTCAGTGACTTACGTTAACGCTCAACCTCTGCTTCAACTTCCTCAAATTCGCTGGGTAGATCGTGATCACCCTCATAATAGTCCAAGTTATGTACTGTCCATAAACCGCGATACGCAATCCATTTTCTTTAAAGGCGACCGTGATAATCATCCAGTTCAATGCAGGACTGTTTAAAAATTAATTGATTAGTTCTTATCGCTAGCAGTCTCTCTAATACCGCCTCTACAGGTAAAATTTTTCACGTCTTTGAAATCTTGTGCCATTGGTCAAAAAAGTCAGTATGCTAAACTGCCCAGCCTGATATCACTTGACTTGTAGCCTGATTTTGACAAATTCTAAGCTCAAAATTAGGTGCAGAAAGCAGCATTAATCTGCATGTAAAACCAATGGAAAAGCATTATGGCGAATAAATTTGAATTCAATATCCGCGTTTATATTGAAGACACAGATGCGGGTGGCATTGTCTATCACGCCAATCATATTCGCTTTATGGAACGTACACGTACCGAATGGCTGCGTGCATCAGGCATCAGCCACTACTGGCATCAAAAAGATTACAATTTTGTTGTACATAAAATTAACGTGAAATATTCGCGTCCTATTATGATGGATGACTTAATTACCGTCACTGCAAGTGTCGTTTCACTTAAAGCTTCATCTTTTGTATTGCAACAAAATATTTATCGTGGTGAAATCATGCTTGCATCGGGTGAGGTAGAGCTGGCCTGTATCGGCGCTGATATGCGTCCACGTCGCCTACCTGATGAAATACGCGACCTGATTCGAAAAGAATTGGAACAAGATTAAAAAAATGAATTGGCACATGTAAACACTATGGCAACCGAGTTAGCATCATCCCTACAAGTATCAGATCTTATTTTACAAGCAAGCCCTGTCGTACAACTGGTTATGCTGTCTCTTTTACTGGCATCTCTGTATAGCTGGTATCTGATTGCCAAGCTTTACATGGGCTACAAAAAAGCACAGGCTGAAGATGACCATTTTCAGAAGATCTTCTGGTCTGGTGCTGAACTGAATACGCTTTATAACAATGCTCAGCTGAACTCTAAACGTACTGGTCTGGAAGATATTTTCTATCAGGGCTTGGGCGAGTTTCTTAAACTGAAAAAACGCAATGCCTCTACCACCCAGTCGATTGAAGGCACTGAACGTATTCTGCGCGTGGGTTTAAGCCGTGATCAGGGTAGCCTGGAAAATGGCTTAGGTGCCTTGGCCAGTATCGGTTCAGTTGCGCCTTATGTCGGTCTGTTCGGTACAGTCTGGGGCATCATGAATGCTTTCATTGGTCTGGCAGATGTGGATCAGGTCACGCTAGCAACTGTAGCGCCAGGCATTGCGGAAGCTTTAATTGCAACCGCAATTGGTTTATTTGCTGCCATTCCAGCAGTATTGGCATTCAACCATTACACAGCTAAAGGTGAAGCAGTTTATTCTGATCGTGCCCTGTTCGCAGAAGAAATGGTGGCCCTGTTACAACGTCAGTCACTTGGCCAGCCTCAGGACAATGACTAATGGCTATTCAACGTTCAGGACGCTTTGAGCGTATTAAAAAACCACTGAAAAGTGACATGAACGTCGTGCCTTATATTGACGTGATGTTGGTGCTTCTGGTGATTTTTATGGTGACGGCACCTATGATTACTACCGGTATTAAGGTTGATTTGCCACAAGCCAATAGCAATCCAATTCAAGCTGAGGACCGCCCTGCCATCGTGACTTTAGAAGCAGATGGTACGATTAAATTAGAAGATAAAAATCACGCAAATGATGTGTTAACGCTCGATGAATTAAAAACAGTCCTGACCAATGCACAAAATGAAGCACAGACTGCGAACAAACAGCTTAGCGTTTTGATTAATGGGAGTGAGACTCGTCCTTATGGCGAAGTCATGAAACTCATGTCTGCCCTACAGGATGCCGGTCTCGCACAAGTCGGCTTGCTTACCGCCCCTATAAAGTAATTTATGAAAGATTTCAAAAAGCCACCCTCTAAGCAGAAAGTGCTTGCGATTGGATTCACGATTGGAGTCCATACAGTCGCTTTGGTGGGATTACTTTATCTGGGGATGAGCAAACCGCCGGAACCGCCAAAACAGATTAAAACTGTACTGGTAAATCCTGAAGACTTAAAACCGGTCACACGTGAAGAAACCGAGTTTGATGAAACTGCCCATGAAAATGTGGCAGAACAGATCACGCAAACTGCAGAGCCTACAGCTGAAGCACCAGTCACTCCAACTGCTGCTCCGCCAGTTATATCGCCTGCAACGCCACCAACACCAAAAGTAGACATTCAGAAAGCAGCACAAGAAGCCAAAGCCGCAGAAGCAGCACAACGTAAGGCTGAACAGCAGGCAGCAGAAGCAGCAAAACGTGCTGAGGCTGCGGAACAGGCCAAGGCAGCTGCTGCTAAAGCAAAAGCCGAAGCTGCAAACAAATCGAAAGCTGAACAAGAAGCCGCTCGCCGTGCTGAACAGCAAGCTCAGCAAAAAGCAGCAGCTGCAGAAAAGTCGCGACTTGAAGCACAAAAGAGAGCTGACTTAGCGGCTAAACAGCAAGCAGATGCCCAAGCGAAAGCCAAGGCTGAAGCTGCTGCCAAGGCAAAAGCCGATGCTGCTGCAAAGAATAAAGCTGCAGCTGATGCAAAAGCGAAAGCTGATGCCGAAGCAAAACGTAAGGCTGATGCTGCCGCGAAAGCCAAAGCAGATGCCGCTGCCAAGGAAAAATCGAATACCGCTGCAAAAGTGAAAGCCGATGCTGAGGCCAAACGCAAAGCAGAAGCAGATGCTAAAGCTAAAGCGGATGCCGCCGCCAAAAATAAAGCTGCTGCCGATGCGAAAGCTAAAGCGGATGCCGAAGCTAAAGCACAGGCTGAAGCTGAAGCAAAAGCTTCTGCTGCTAAACAGGCTGCTGAAGAAGCTGCCCAGAAAAAAGCTGAAGTAAAACGGATTGCCTCTACAGCAAAACGCGACTTTGAAAATAAGATCAAGCGTGCCTGGGATACGCCTACTGGTTCTTCCGGTCAGAAAGCGACTGCCCGGGTTACCTTAAGTGACAGCGGTTCTGTGGTTTCTGTGATCGTGAATGCTAGCGATCCGGACATGAAAGCCAGTGTAGAAGCCGCAGTTCGTGCTGCTGCACCTTACCCGATGCCATCTGATCCAGATGCACGGCGTGAAGCCCGGAGTTTCACCTCCACCTTCACTGCACAATAAAAATTTAAGTCATAATCTGAAAAACAGTTATGGCTTTTATTTTTTTAAGTTAAACTTCAGCAAAAAGCGGCAAAATAATATTCACTTTTCACAGTGTTATAACAGTTTGATCATTGCTGAGTGGTTTCATTCAGCCAAATTCATGCGATGATGTAACGCAATCATATTCACAATAAATCCGTTGATTTGAGTAAATAACGAATGATGGAAAAAACGCGCAAACACTTACTCTGCCTTGCCATATTCGCTGCGCTGGGTACACTGACTGCAACACAATCACAGGCGCAACTGCATCTTGAAATTACCAAGGCCCCTGAAGCAGCTCCAAAGATTGCGATCGTGCCATTCAGTCAGGACCAGAGCATCTACCCGATTGTGGAAAATGACCTGAACCGTTCTGGCAAGTTTACTAGTGCTTCAAAAAACCTGCCAGCAACAGCAACCCTGAATAATCCGAATGCGGATGCCTGGGCGGCTGCAGGTGTACCTTATGTGGTAACAGGCTCATCCAAAACCAATGCTGATGGTTCTTATGAAATTCAATATCAGCTCTATGATATTGAGAAAAAACAGTATCTATTGAATGAACTGTTAACAGTACCGGCTACACGTACCCGTCAAGCTGCTCACATGATCAGTGATGCCATTTTCCAAGCATTGACCGGTATTCCGGGCGATTTCAGCGGCCGTATTGCCTATGTACTGCGCAATCCTGCGACACCTGATCAGCGTTATACCCTGCAGATTGCTGATACCGATGGTGAACAACCAAAAACCATCCTGACTTCACGTGATCCAATCCTGTCCCCAGCCTGGACACCAGATGCGAAAAAGATTGCCTATGTTTCATTTGAAACCAAACGTCCGGCAATTTATCTACAAAATCTGGCAACTGGTCAACGTGAAAAATTGGCCAGCTTCCGTGGTCTCAATGGTGCGCCAAGTTTTTCCCCAGATGGCAAGAGCATGCTATTTACAGCTTCTATGCATGGCAATCCTGAAATCTATGAAATGAATCTGGAAACTCGCCAGTTAAAACGTCTGACGAATGACTCAGCGATTGATACTGAGGCGCGTTATGCACCAGATGGCAAATCTTTTATTTTCACCTCTGACCGCGGCGGTTCGCCACAGATCTATCGTTATGATTTTGCCAACAGTGCAACCAAGCGTCTTACTTTCCGTGGTGCTTTCAATGCTCGCGGTACTTTAAGCGCAGATGGCAAAAAACTGGCATTGGTTCACCGTCCAAGTGGCAGCAATTACAAAGTTGCCATTCAAGACTTGAATTCAGGTGTGAATAATATCCTCACGCCTACCAGTCTGGATGAATCACCAAGCTTCTCACCAAATGGTCAGATGGTAGTCTATGCAACACGTGAAGGTTCACGTGGATTGCTATCGATTATGTCACTTGATGGTCGTTTCCGTATGAACCTGCCAAGTGAACAAGGTGAAGTTCGTGAACCAGCTTGGGCACCTAAATAATCCATTACTTCAACATACTCAAAACTTCATGGAGATGAAGATGAAAAAAGTACAATTATTCGCACTTCCATTACTGGCTGCTGCACTAGTGATGACTGGCTGTGCCAGCCGTAAACCGGCAACACAAACGCAAACTGGTGAACTTGGCACAGGTTCAGCAACAACTGTCGACACTCAAGGTTTGAGCGAAGATGCTGCACTAAATGCACAAAGCATGGCTGGTGCATCTTCTAAAGGTGTGACTGCTGAAAATAAAGCTTATCTGGCAAAACGTGTGGTGCACTTCGACTATGACAGTAGCGAACTGTCAAATGACGATCTTCTTACCCTGCAAGCCCATGCCCAATTCCTGATGGCAAATGCCAATTCACGTGTTGCTTTGACAGGTCACACCGATGAACGTGGTACACGTGAATACAACATGGCACTTGGTGAACGTCGTGCCAAAGCGGTAGAAAGCTTCTTGATAACAACTGGCGTGAATGCAGGTCAACTTGAAGCGGTGAGCTATGGTAAAGAAATGCCAGTGAATCCAGGTCATGACGAAAATGCCTGGAAAGAAAACCGTCGTGTAGAAATTAACTACGAAGCGGTTCCACCACTACTCAAATAAAATTGCCGGAACTGTTCTCAGTTCTGCAAATAAAAAAGCACTCATTGATGAGTGCTTTTTTTGAATGCGAAAAATATTTTAGTGCTGAGCTTCTTCGTCCTCGGGATGCTGCATCGACTCAATCATGTCGTGTTTATTGAACTCTTTATACTCCGGCTTAGCCTCATAAGCCTTCCAGGCTTCCTTCATCTTATCTTCAGAAATTTCATCTAAATTAATGGCTTCGCTCGGCGTAGGAGTCGCATCAAACTTTAATGTTGTCATATTTGTGCTCCTGAACCTATGTTTTCCTTTTAATCAACATAGCATTTTCTAGCGGACTTGCAAGTGTAAAATCATAGCAAATAGTCTCAGTTTAATTTTTCTTTTACCACGTTCTCATCTAAAATATAGCCCAATTACATTTTTATCATTCTGATAAATTTTTATTCGGAGTTTTTCTGACATGTCTTACCTAAGCCTTTCCCAATTTTTACAGCAAAAAACTGGGAATCTCACACCTGAACTTGCACAAGTGATTGAAACAATTGCAAATACATGTAAGACAATTGATCAAGCACTGCAAAAAGGTGCATTGGCTGGCGTATTGGGCAGTGCTCAGCATGAGAACGTTCAGGGCGAAGAACAAAAAAAACTGGATGTCATCTCTAATGACTATTTGATCGATGCATTAAAAGTTCATCCAAATGTAGGTGGCCTGGCATCTGAAGAACTGGATGAGTTCACTCCTGCACAGGAAAATGGTCAATTCCTGGTATTGTTCGATCCACTTGATGGTTCAAGCAATATTGATATCAATATGTGTGTTGGCACCATCTTCTCGATTTTACCTGCTAAAAATGCCCTAACTCAGGCAGAAGACTTCATGCAAGCGGGTGTTAATCAAGTTGCAGCAGGTTATGTATTGTACGGTCCATCTACCATGATGGCGCTGACTGTAGGTGCAGGTACAATCTTTTTCACTTTCGATCCAGAAACCCAGGAATTCCTGCTGACTTCTGAAAATATTCAGGTTGCTGCAGATACTAAAGAATATGCAATTAATGCATCAAACCAACGTCATTGGGAAGAACCTGTAAAACGTTATATCGATGAACTTCTTGCAGGCAAAACTGGTCCTCGTGAAAAAGACTTTAACATGCGCTGGGTTGCATGTATGGTAGGCGATATTCACCGTATCCTGTGCCGTAGCGGTATCTTCATGTATCCATATGACCTGAAAGATCCGAAAAAAGCTGGCCGTTTACGTCTGATGTATGAGGCAAATCCAATGAGTATGTTGATGGAACAGGCAGGTGGTGCATCTACGACTGGTCGTGTTCGCATTCTTGACATCCAGCCTACTGACTTACATCAGCGTGTTCCAGTGATCATCGGTTCGAAAAATGAAGTTGATCTTGTCACTAGCTACCATAACTAATATTTAAAAACGGCAGTTGGCGTTCTACTGACTGCCGTGGACTTCTCTCCCATGCCAACGATCTTCCTTGAATCTAAAGATAATCCTAAAATTAAGCACTTGCGTGGCTTGATTGAACAGAATTCGTATCGAAAAAAGCAAGGACAAACTGTGCTTGAAGGCACACACCTCTGTCTTGCATGGCTTCATGAAAGCAAGAAAATCAATTCTATTTTCACCACCGAACATGCCCTGCAACATCCGGACTTTGAGATCATTTTACAGAAATACACCGGTATCGTTTTCGTTATTGGTGAATCTTTATATAAAGACTTAAGTACATTAGGAACTTCGATTGCCTGCATGGCGATCGTGGATATTCCAAGCTCTAGCCAAGCATTGGATTACACCGCAGACACACTAATTCTTGAAAATGTTCAAGATCCGGGCAATGTTGGTACCCTGCTCCGCTCAGCTGCTGCGGCTGGCATTGATCAGATCATTTGTACCAAAGGTTCTGCATCGCTCTGGTCTCCACGGGTATTACGTGCAGGAATGGGTGCACATTTTTCTTTACAGTGTTTTGAAAATGTCACTTTAGAAGAAGTGCTCAACAACTTTAAGATTCCCGTTTATGTGACCAGCTCTCACCGTTCTAGCAGTTTATATAGCAAAGATTTGCGTAAGGCCTGTGTATGGATTCTGGGCAATGAAGGTCAAGGCGTTTCTGACTATGCACTGGAACATGCCGAAGCAGTTACTATCCCTCAACCAGGCGGTCAGGAATCACTGAATGTTGCCATTGCAGGTTCAATCTGTTTCTTTGAAATGGTCCGTCAACGTATCTGATCACACATTTAAGTTACTTTATTTTATTTCTCAGCGACCTGCATAAAAAATAGATTACACTAGAAAAAATAATCAAGTGTAATGTCAACCAAACCATTATTTTCAACGTTATATAGACATGTACTTGAAAATAATGGTGGGTATCCAATGACAGGATTTTCCATCTCTATGGATTTAGCGCCAAAACAGCTTCAGTCGCAAGATGCCAGTACTTTAAAGAGTACAGCTGAGTCACGCCTGAAGAATTTTATGCAAGACGTAACGGGTCGTGCATTGGTGATGATGGAAAGTGCAACCCAAAGCCAGCATGGCATTGCCATGGATCTGGTCCAGGAAGCGTTTATTTCCCTGCATAAATCCTATGCAGATCGATCCACTGAAGAATGGTATCCCCTGTTCTACACCATTTTAAATAATAAGTTACAGGACTGGCGACGTAAAGAAATGCGTCGTAATCAGCCATTTTCATTTTTTAAAAAAGTTCAGCTCGATGACGATGATGCCGAACTCAATGATGTCGTCGATGAAGCAACGCCATCCCCATTAGAGTTTCTGGATCAAGCCGTTACAGCTGAAGAAATCCAGCAAGCCATTGCCCAATTGCCTGTTCGTCAACAACAGGCTTTCATGCTTCGTGCATGGGAAGGTTTTGATACGCATACCACCGCACAAATTATGAACTGCAGCGAAGGCAGTGTGAAAACTCACTATCACCGTGCAATCCAGGGTCTGCGTGCCTCACTTGCACATTTAAATCCATTTCTGGGAGGGTCATCCGAATGAATCAAGATGATTTCTTAAAAAAAGTAACTTCCAAACTTGATGGTATGGCACAACAGCATAAGGACAAACCTGTTGTGATGAACCGTGTTCTTGAAGAAATTCAGGAGACCAAGCATTCTCGTTTTGCATTCTTCAAAATGTCAGGTTTTGCACTTGCAGCTGCCATTGCAGGTATTGTTGTTTTACCGAATGTCGCTAATCAAGAGGAGCCTCAAACCCAAGTCGTGTCCGTACCTAAGCTTTCACCCCAAATGGTTGAAGACTTGGAAATGTTAATGGTTTTAGGTGAGGACCAAGTTCCACATGGCAGCTAAAAAACTCGCACTCGCATTTTGTGCATTCGGCTTTCTGCAAACCAGCTTTGCCGGATTTGAGCGCTTTTGGATTTTTTCCAAAGATGCTGATACACAAGTCAATGAAACCTGGAATAGTCTTTCAGATGCAGAACAGGTCGCTTTAATTAAGCGTTATCAGACATTAAAAGAACTTCCTGCAGAGCAAAGCGTAAGCTTACAACAGCGCATGGACTGGTTTACCCAACTGCCTGAAACTGAAAAGCAAAAGATGCGCGAAACCTGGCAAAAAATGAGTTCTCATGAACGCAAAGAGTTAGCTTCACGTATGCAAAAAGCGACGCCTGAACAACGCCCTGCGATTCGTGAAGAATATTTCAACAAACATTTGATAGTTGCTGAAAACTAATTCTCCCAGCCCGACTATTAAAATTATTGCTAAAAATAAAAGATATTAAAAAAGCCTCAATTGAGGCTTTTTTATTGTTTCTATAACGCTTTAACTCTTGAATAAACGACGTGAACGATAAGCTGCAATGCCAAGCAGACCGAATAAAGCAATGATATTAATGGCACCACCACCGCTGCTCTCATTATTAGTATTTTTTGCACTATTTTTCAAATAAATTGTAGCAGGTTTAGATTTAGCCCCTTCTTCATCATACAAATAATATGTGATTGGATAATCAAATTGACTCAGATTATTTTTAACCTCAAATGTAATTTTCCCCCCATAACATTTATCTGTTAATGTTCCATCTACACATAAACCTTCACGTTCAGCTCGCATAGTAAGTACCGAACTATCAATTTTGTCAAAACGAATTGGCGTTGCTGTGTTACTTAAATTGATTGGCGTTTTTCTGAACTCTGGAGCAAGGTTATCTATTGGACCATCATCATCAAAGTCATTACTTAATGGATTAACTTCTACTCTTAGATTATTTTCTGGTCGAAGAGTATAAACATCATCTTTAGCTACTGGCGCGATATTATTGAAAGTGGCAGTCAGTATTCCTGAAGAACTTTCTGGAACTACACCATTACTATTAGATAACACCTCTGTGATGGTATATACACAAAATTCATTTAAGCCCGTTGGAGTTAAAGCTCCATCCTTACGGTAGAACATAATACGTTTTAGCTCCGGTACCCATTCACAAACCTGTTGATCATCTGGGTTAAAAGGAAATAAATTTGTTCCATCAGTGATATTCTCAGGTATTCTTCCTACACCTTTGGCCTGCGCACTGACTATGTATTGAGTACTCTCAAAAGGCTTGTTGCGTAATTCACCATTGATTTCAATTTGCTTAGGCAATGCTAATTCAAATGGATCAATATAAATCGCTCGATATTTTGCATATTTTTTTGTATTAGATGACAGAGCATTAAAATCATTGAGTTCAGCCTGAATTTGTAACTTTCTTGACGCATTCTCTGGATCATTTAGCATAACTTCTAACTGATTGATTCGATTATCATAAACAGCTAGCATTTCACTATAAGCAGTATTATTAAGAGATTGAATATCAGCTGCAGTTAGGCGCATCAGTTCAACAGAACCAATATCACAGGTATTGGCATTCTCTGGATTGAGCAATAATGTTCCATTCGAAACACGGAAAATTTCACGCTGATCACTTTCACTACAGGTCATATGCCCTGCATTGACAAAATCTGCATTATTATTTTTATCTAAAGGATAATATAATGGTAAATATATATTATATGGAGAAGCAGGTTTATAATCTGAGAGCAGATCAGAACGTTTTGTACCTACTGGGATAATAATGTTTTTCGTAGCCTCTGTTAAATAACTTGATGGAATTGTACAACTAGCATCCAATGCATTATTAGCGATAATCATTGTAATTGTCTGGTCTACTGTATTACCTCCATTTAAAGCATAGCTACAAGATTTACCTGTATTAAATGCCACAATATTGGAATTGAACGCTTTCATACCCTTATTATCATACAGGACAGTATTAGCAGCATCGTTTTCTACGATCGTATTACTAATTAAACCTAATAATGATTTACCATCTAGCGGTTTTGCAGGACGAGAATTAAACTGAATAATGCTTCCGTCTTGCTGATTGACTTTATTTTTAGCGATGGTAGAGGCATTAATATCTATACTGCCAGCTCCGCAATAATCAATAATACTTGAACTGGAGTTCATTCCCGTTTGATAGTTACCATTCTCAACAATACTACTATGACTGATACTGGTTGGTGAAGTAGTGGGTATTCCTTTGCGCTCACAATCCATAGCCCATACACTACCTAGAGGTGCGTGGTTACGCGTGATCAAGGTTTTTATAAGAGATACCGTTCTTTCACTATCACTCCCAACAAAATAAATTGCCCCACCTTCACGATCCGCTTTAGAATCCATAATTGCGGAATTGTACATCGTTAGCATTCCACCAATGAATAGTGCACCACCATTACCATAATCTGTTGTACTTGCCTTCGCATAGCCATTCTTTAAGGCTATATTATTAATTTCCAGTCTTGCCCCTGAATCTACAGTATTAAAAATACGTGATTGTCCTTGAGCATTAATACTGGTCTGTATATCTAATTGCGCTGGAAAAATACCTTTTAATGGGTCTTTAGCTTGTTCATCAAACGGTAATGCACCATAGATAGAAATGGGCGAATTTAACTTCAGTTCACCTCGTGTCAACATATATTCACCTTTCTCTAGTTGAATATAATCTCGTTGTCCTGGCAACTTATTACCTACATTACAGCTTCCATAACTTTTATTTTCATAAGCTGTTCTAATCGCCTGTCGCAAGGAACAGGAATTATTATCATCAGTATCCAGCATGGTAGTAACTTGAATGGTCTTACTTTCAGCTGCCATTAAAGACATAGTAGACAAAAAGGTAGCCGTAAAAATTCCTTTTTTATAATTCTTCATCACATATTTCCAAATTATTTTTTTATTTTTAATAGATTAGGTCAATCATTAGCAACATAAGTAAAAATTAAATCCCTTACCTAATGTTTTAACCTTATCACTATTATTTTTTTAGTTTTCGCCAAGTCAGGCTACCTAGCAGTAACATAAGCCAGTACATATCCAGCGCGCCACCAGATGTTTTAACCTTATCACTTTTCATATCATTTTTAGCCTCAAGTACAATGTTCACTCGAATAGAATTATAAGCTGCATTTGGATCAAAACGGCTCGTAGTGGTTACGACACGAATCGTAAACAGGTCTGCACCTGGTTTTGGATTTATAGGGGTATAGACCAGATTACCATCTAGATCCAGAGTCACTGTACCCTTAGAACTTACATGTGGCTGTTGTTCAATCAGCAAGCATCCATCCTGCCACTCCTCACCGCGAGGATGAGCAAGAACAGTATCTTTACACCTTTCTTTTGGCAATAAATCACTATCCCCTAATGCTTCCAGAATAGAAATACGAGCAATTTGACCAATGAGCAAATCTGCTCCAACTAGACTGGTTGGAGTGGATTCCTGGATTTCAATTGCACCTCGATCACATTTTCCAAGTAAACCCATACCTCTTTGGTCAGAACCAGCACATTCAATCTTGATCTCTTTATTAATACTCAATTCACCTTTATTTAGAATTGACGTATTATTTATACTTGAATATGACATCAGGACTCTTGGACGGAAATAACCCAAGAATTGTTGTTCAGTTTGAAAGTAAGGACATAGAATAGCATTCGGAGAAGTAATAATATTCGGACATTTACCTTCTAACTGCCCATTTGCCAAAACAGTATAATTATTATTTAAAACTTCATTAGGATATACAGAAGCCCCTGTGCCACAGCTACCATTAACTAAATTATTTTGCAGGATAGAACTTGTTTTTGCATTGTCAGAACTGAACTGGCAACTTTGATCAATGTTACTCGCAGCATTTAAGGGATTATCCAGTACAATACTATGGGCAAGATAACCAGGTTTCCTTTCTACATCAAACTTCACACCGATAGAATTACCAATAATTGTGGCATTATTAACAGCAATCCCATCAAGAATAGTAACTGCCGCACCTGTATTACCATATAGAGTAGAACTAAAAATATAGGATTGCGGTTTAGCCAATACATCTGTTTCTTCATTGGATAATACATCACGAGTATAAATATTAGATGAACGCGTATTTATATTGAAGGTGGTATTTTTAGCAATTACAGACTGTCGAATATCGAAGCTGGGTAGTTCACTATAAATAGCTCCTCCTTCATCTGCTTTATTATTCTCAAGCAAAGATTGCAGGATATAAAGGCTACCAATTTTACTTGGATCTGTTTTATCAGTACCAGCCACATAAATCGCACCACCTTCATTTGCCATACCACCATATAATTTGACATGTCTTAGTGTAAGCTTGCCTTGGTTATAGATTAAACCTCCCTTAGATGATTTACAGCTATTAACCTTACATCCTTCTAAAGTCACTTCACGAAATTCAACCGCTACCTGCTTACTTATTTCCGAAATAATTTCAGTATTGGCAATATTGAATATGCCACCAAAAGTAGAAGCATCCAAATTATCAGCAACACGAATAATGGCATTGTTCAAGCCTTCAGCTCGATCATCACCAATATTTTTATCATAAACAGTACGGATATTTACTGAGTGCAATATCTGTAAGGGAGAATTTAGTTTATAGATTTCTTTTTCTTTCAAAGCAATAATAGCGATTGGCGTGTTGTCTCCACAGCCCATATAAGGCTTATCCATCCCCTGATTAATATATTGCACGGCCTCACGCAGGGAACATTCTTTATCATCCCTGACGATATCTTCAGTGGTAGTGACGACAATTTCAGCACTGTATGCCTGCCCCATAATACATAGCAAAGCAATGCCTAAGCTCTTCTTGAGCATGACCTTCTCCTAATTTCTTATATTCTTTCTTTTTATTCTAAAATCGCATCATCCTAGCGATATTTGAATTATTTTGCTCTAATCTGTCATAACTTGAGTAATTACTCAAGAATTTTTATTATTTATCGATATTCGTCAATCAATGCATAAATCTGCCTTAAATTAGCATTACTCACTTTGAGTTTCTCACCCTTTAAAAGTTGAATAATCTGTTCAAGTGTTTGTAAAAGTACTGAGGTCTGATGCGGACCATGACTCAACAGGTAATCAAAAATTTGCTGATCCAGATGAATCCCACGTCTATCCAATACTGATGATACCAAGGCAAAACGGTCAGCATAAAGACTTCCGTTCGGAACGCGCGTACTTACAGCTTGGGTCAAACGAGACTGTAAATCCGGTAATTCCAGCTTAAGTTCAATCGGAGCAAACCTTGAAGAAAAAACTAGCTGACCACCGCCTTCATTATTATAATTAATTAAATGAAAAACTGCCTTTTGCCAGTGGGGTACGCCACTAATCGCTTCAATATCATCTAAAGCTACCAGATCATAGCGGTCAAGTGAGGTAATGGCTTCTGTAGGTGCATCCAAAAGTTCCAATAAAGAGACCTGAATTGCAGTTTTCCCCACTTCTAAGTAAGAATCACAAATTGCAGAAAGTAAATGACTCTTACCTGTTCCAGCACCCCCATAGACATAGAAACGATTAATCAGACCCGCATGGAGCTGGCGAATCGCATCAATTACATGCCCCCATCCCGGACCCGAAAAATCACTGATTCGGGCATCGAGCTGGGGTTCAATATCAAGTTGCAATTGACGCATATCTATTTTTTGGCCTATCCATCTTTAAGCTGGGTTTTTTCAATCTTACTCGATTTTTCATCTGCTTGCAGTGCTTTCTCATGAGGTGATTTCAGGTCAATATCTACATCTACATTAGGGGTTTCAATATTGATAGAGCCAGTAGAGGCCTTTTGGATGATGAGGGTTCTATTATCGTAGAGTGCACTTTTTTCATAGAATTCACGGGCATGACGCAGCAATACAACGATCACCGCAGCGACTGGCAAGGCAATCAGCATACCCAGGAATCCTGCCAGTTGAGCACCTGCCAATACGGCAAATACCACAGCGACTGGTGACAGGCCTATTTTATCGCCAAGCAGGAATGGTTGCAGGATATAGCCTTCTACCGCCTGACCCACCATGAATACAATACCCACTAGAACCAGTTGCCACCAGTCAATTCCAAACTGGAATAAAGTCGCCACTACTGCTGCAATAATCCCAACTGCAAAACCCAGATACGGGATAATACTGCAAAGGCCCGCGACCATCCCGATGATTAGGCCGATTTCCAGGCCAATCAATTGTAAACCGACGGCATAAACAACGCCTAGTAATACCATGACCAGAAATTGTCCTTTCACAAATGCACCCAAAACTTCGTGACATTCACCAACAACTTCCAAAGTACTACGCTCGTATGGACGTGGAATGAGTCGGCGCATGCTGTCGAGCATGCGTTCCCAGTCGAGCAGGAAATAAAAAGCAATGATGGGAACAAGAACAATCGTTCCACCAATCTGAATAAAACTAATGCCAGATTGTGCCAATTTCAAGGCCATTGCCTGAATGCTGTCGGCACTATAATTGGTCTGGACATAATCCATGACCACACTGGAAATCTGGTTGGTGTCAATTTCCATTGGCACGAGATTAAAGGTATCAGACAACCATGGCAGGAAAGTATAATTGACCCAGTGAATTCCAGCAGGAATGCTGTCGCGGGCATACATTAACTGTTTCCACACCAACGGCACCAAGTACCACATGGCTAGGGTCAGCACCACCCCGATCCCGATAAAAACAATACTGATAGAGAGCCAGCGCGGCAGACCAATACGATGTAAACGATCAACCAAAGGACTAAATAGATAGGCGATAAAAAATGCGACGACAAATGGAACAACAACAGGCTTAAGCAGGTATAACACCCAAATAATCAAGGCGATACCAGCCAAGATAAAAATGCGACGTAAGGTACGATCTACCATAAAGTCTTGCCTTTTCTCTATTAATCATTATAAAAAGTAAAATATTTGAATAAAGATAGCATTTTAGGACATAAATAACATAAGAGTTTCGTATATTCGGGTATAATCAGCGCCGCGAATGCGGAGACTTCATTATGAGCAACTCAACTTCTACCCCAAACACTGGTTTAAGCTACAAAGATGCAGGTGTCGATATTGAAGCGGGAGACGCGTTAGTCGACCGAATCAAGTCCGTCGCTAAGCGCACTAAACGTCCTGAAGTTATGGGCGGTCTTGGTGGCTTTGGTGCACTTTGTAAAATCCCTAAAGGTTATGAAGAACCTGTTCTCGTATCTGGCACTGATGGTGTTGGTACAAAATTACGTTTAGCATTGAATTTGAACCGTCATGACACAATTGGTCAGGATCTGGTTGCAATGTGTGTAAACGACCTTCTCGTTTGTGGTGCTGAACCACTGTTCTTCCTGGATTACTATGCAACTGGTCACTTGAATGTTGATGTCGCAGCAAATGTTGTTACTGGCATTGGTGCTGGCTGTGAACTTGCTGGTTGTGCATTGGTTGGCGGTGAAACTGCTGAAATGCCAGGCATGTATGAAGGTGAAGACTACGACCTTGCAGGTTTCTGTGTGGGTGTTGTTGAGCAAAGTAAAATTATTGATGGCTCTAAAGTTAAAGCAGGCGATGTGCTAGTTGGTGTTGCATCTTCAGGTGCACACTCAAATGGTTACTCACTACTTCGTAAAATTCTTGACGTGAAAAACGTTGATTTAAACCAGATCATCGATGGTCGACCACTTGCTGACGTAGCAATGGAACCAACACGTATTTATGTAAAACCGATTCTTGAATTGCTTAAACAGGTAGATGTGCATGCAATGGCACACATCACTGGTGGCGGTTTGCCAGGTAACCTGCCTCGCGTCCTTCCAAACGGTGCTCAAGCAGTTGTGAATGAGTCTTCTTGGGAATGGCCTGAACTATTCAAGCTTCTTCAACGCGAAGGTGGTGTAGAACAGTTTGAAATGTATCGTACATTTAACTGCGGCGTAGGTATGGTACTTGTTGTTGACGCAGCAGATGCAGACAAAACTGTAGACGTATTAAACAGCCTTGGCGAAAAAGCATGGACGATGGGTCACATTGCGGACAATGCCGAGTCTGTAGAAGGCGCTGATGAAAAAATCCGTGTGATCTTCGCATAATCGCATGATTAAAATTGCTGTTCTTGTTTCAGGCAGTGGATCTAACCTGCAAGCCCTGATTGATGCCAATCTGTCAGGGCAAATTGTCGGCGTAATTTCCAACAAGCCTGAAGCTTATGCTTTAGCGCGTGCGCAAAAAGCTAGAATTCAGACTGCAGTGATTGAACACAAGCAGTATCCGAATCGTGAAGCCTTTGATGATGTGATGCATCAGCAACTGTTAGATTGGGATGTGGATTTAGTGGTACTGGCAGGCTTTATGCGAATTTTAAGTGAAAAATTTGTTAAAGCCTGGGAAGGTAAAATGGTGAACATCCATCCTTCTCTCTTGCCGAATTACAAAGGTATGCACACGCATCAACGGGTGCTGAATACTGGGGATACCCTGCACGGCTGTACCGTACATTATGTAACCGCTGAACTGGATGCCGGTCAGGCCTTGGCTCAAGGTATTTTAAAAGTATCTCATCAAGATACGACACACTCTTTAGCTCAGCGCGTTCATGTACTGGAACATTTGATTTACCCGCAAGTGGTGGAATGGATCTGTACAGGTGTCATTCAGCATACTGCTGCTGGCGTGATGTATCGCGGTCAGTTGATGCAGGAACCGGTTCAATTCTGCAAACTCTAAAGAATACACTGCATAAAAAAACGCATCCCCGGATGCGTTTTTTTATGATTCATTTTTCACTTTAAAGACTGCTCTGCAATGAGCTGCTTGATCAGACCGACGACTTCATACGGTCTTTCTAAAGGAAACATATGTCCACCTGGTGTTACCGTAAAGGGAATACCAAACTTCTTCTGAACCAATCTTGGAAACTGTCTTTTATGAAACAGGCTTTCATCACCTACAACAAGATGCATCGGCAGTTTGACCTTTGCTTGCGGTAACCACCATAAGGATGGATTGGTACGAAAGATATTCACTTCGTCCATTTTGGGAATGGTCAGCTCAACCCCACCCCGCACTGGGTCATCTTTCAAGGCATGATCAATATAGGCTTGAAAACAATCCTGATCAAAATCTTTATAAAAGCCCTTTGAACGTAGTAATTCTGCTGCCTGCTCACGGGATTCCCAATGATCACGACGGCGTAAAGACAAAGCAGCAGGTGACATCGTATCTACAGCCTTTAGCTTTAACACTTTTGCCATATGCAGCATCAATGAAGATGGTCCCATAATCAAAGGTGGGTCCAGCATGATCACCTGCTCGAACAGTTCGGGCCGTTGCCGAGCAGCCATCATGGTTAAGGCTCCACCTAGCGAATGCCCCAGACCAATCACCTGGCGACCTTGTGCTTGGCGTACGATACTGTCGATCACTTGCTGGGTCAGGCTATTCCAATGATTATCAATCGGATAACGTTTATCTGGACCCAGCAACGGCACATAGATAATGTCATACTCATCTTTTAGTCCATCAAACAGTTTCTGATAGACACGAGAAGGCACGCCATTGGCGTGCGCAAAATGAATAATTGGCTTCATTGCAGTTTGGTCTGACTTTCAGTACTGAGTTTCTGAGCAACCGAGCTGGCAATACCTTCGCCTAGGGAAGCCCCCATACGACCTAAGATAGACTCAAATGGGCTATATTCAACGGTGTAGTTCAAGGCTTTATCAGTTTTCAGCTCACGCTTCAGGGTTTGTAAGCTACCGGTACGGTCAGCAATACCTAATTGTACTGCCTGTTCACCCGTCCAGAACAGACCAGAGAAAATTGCAGGATCAGTTGATTTAAGCTTTGCTCCACGACCTTGTTTCACTGCATTGATAAAGTGAGCATGCACATTATCCAACACACCTTGAACATGGGCTTTCTGTGCAGCATCAACTGGCTGGGTCATCGAAAGTAGTGCCTTATTTTCACCCGAAGTCATGGTACGGTCTTCCACGCCCAGTTTCTGCATCAGGTTACTCACGCCATAGTTCGGCATGATCACGCCAATTGAACCGACCAGACTCGATGGATTGACAATAATTTCATCTGCAGCAGAAGCAATATAATAAGCACCCGAAGCGCCAGTATCACCAATTACAGCATACAGCTTTTTCTGCGGATACTGCTTTTTCAGGTACTGAATTTCCTGCCAGATTTCATCAGATTGCACTGGTGAACCACCTGGAGAATTGATATTCAGAACCACTGCTTTCGCCTGCTTACTTGCATAAGCTTTCTTCAGCGACTTGATGGTGTTGTTACTATTCACACTTTGCTTGTCTGATGCAATCGTGCCAATAATATCAACCACCGCCAGATGCTCATCTGAAGTTTTAGTGGCATCAGTCGATGCTGTACTGCAGCTTTTGCCCATGGCAAGTATAATAAACAGCAAATAGGCAAACGTCAGGAATTTAAAGAAGATTCCCCAACGACGTGCACGGCGTTGCTCTTCTACAGAGGCAAGTACCGCTTTTTCAAGCAGTTTCCACTCAGGTCCTGTTGGTTGCTGAGGTTGTGGCGTATTTTGTATTTGATTTTCAGGTTTTGGTGGCCAATCGGACATAAACAATCCAACACATAATTATATTGTGCCCATTATATACACCGATTTGAGTATTTCTGTCTAAACCAGCAGTTTTATCCTATAATAAATTTCAATTATTCCTTCCCATTGCTCTTAATATCAATTCAATGACTGCACAAAGCTCAAAGAATTCAACCTATGGTTTGCTTAAATTCGTCAGCCGACTTCCACTTCCAATTACGAGATTGATGGCAAGCAGTCTTGCGGGCATTGTAAATCTATTGAAGACTTCCAAGACCTCAGAAACAATTCGCTTTAATCTGAAAATTGCACTTCCGGAGCTTTCAGAGCAGCAACGCGAAGAGATTACGCGTGCCTCAATCCGGAATGAATTGATGTCTTATTTTGAGTTTTTTAGTATTTGGGGTTCGAGCAATGAAAGAAATCTTCAACGTGTCCATCATGTAGAAGGACAACATTTACTTGAGGAAGCACTTGCAGCAAATAAAGGGCTGGTACTGATTGTGCCGCATTTTGGTACCTGGGAAATCATGAATGCTTATCTCGCTCAATTTACTCAAATGAGCATCATGTATAAGCCGGTCAAAGATCCTGCCGTGGATGACTTTGTTCGTGAGGCACGGAGTCGTGAGCAGGCCACCTTATTACCCACCGATGAAACAGGCGTTCGTCAGATTTTTAAAGCCTTGAAACAAGGTGGCACGACAGTCATCCTTCCAGACCATACCCCAACTGCAGGCGGTGAATATATTCCTTTTTTTGGTGTACCACTCAGCTCAAGCAACCTCAGCGCCAAACTGATTCAAAAGACCAAGGCAAAATGCCTGTTCCTTTTTGCAATGCGTAATACTGAAGGAGGCTTTGATGTGTTCTTCGAACCCCTCGATGAGCAAATTTATAGCTCTACCCCGAATCAGGGTACCGAGATTATTTTCAAGAAAATGGAAGAATTGATTCATCGTTACCCGGAGCACTACCATTGGAGCTATAAACGCTTTAAAGCGCATGAGTCTCTGGGCGGCACCATTTATCGCATTCCACAAGATGAAGCACTGGCTAAAATTAATGATCTGCGCCGGGCTTATCAGGATGAACAGGCAAAACTTGCAGCAGAAACTTTACAGACTTTAAATACGAATACTGCTATTGAATCTTAAAATCTTCTCTTTGCAACCATCTATATTTTGATCGATAAGATGCAAGATGTATTTGTTTTTCTTTACTAAAAAACTCGATGCTACCGTGCTCTGGCGTACTTAACAGTGGAATATTTAAAGCTTGTAATCGTGCTTGAGTCAATCGACTTGGATGGCCATAACGATTAAATCGCCCAGCAGAAGCAATCGCGATTTTGGGGCGGTAATGCTGTAAAAACTGATAGGCTGAACTGTGCTGACTACCATGATGCCCCAAGACCAACACATCGACTTTTAAATCCGGATAATCTCTTAGCAAATGAAACTCAGTTTGCCAGCCTGTATCGCCCATCAGTAAAAAATGCTGATAAGGCCAGGCATCTTTAACTTGTACATGGATAACACAGGAATTTTCATTTTTATCAGGTTTAAACTGATTAAGTGAGTCTGACCGCGGTGATAACACCTGAAAATAAACCTGTTCATTCCAGTTCCAGGACTGTCCCTGCTGACATAATTTAAATTGAGTGCTTTCATTCAGTTCGGGCTGTTCACTGGCGATAAGCTCTGAAACCTTAAGTTGATCACGGATATGCATATAAGCTCCGCTATGATCCTGATCCAAATGGGTCAATACCAGCTGATCAAGCTTAGATATTCCCTGCACGGATAGAAATGGAAGAATGATCTGTTCACCGACACTAAAACGGCTTTCATCATAATTGCCACCAGTATCCACCATCATGTTATGTTGGCCTTGACGGATAAATATGCTTTGACCCTGCCCCACATCCAGCACATGCAATTGAAATGGCGAATGATAAAGCGGTATTGCCATCATGGGTACCAGTCCACACGCTGCCCATGACTTAGGTACCGCTCCACGCGGTATAAAAAGAATTACAAGAATAACTACACTCAATATCAGTAGCCATGGTGTCATAGCGACCGGGATCAGTTCAGGTGAAAACAGATGATCCAGTAGATTTAAAAAACCAACTAGCATACTGATCATTAGATCGTTCATTTGAAAGACCAGTGCCGCGAATGGTTCTGCAATAAAGAAAAATAGAGCAGCAATAATATCCAGTGGCACAACAAGTAGACCAATCCATGGAATCGCGAACAAATTACTCAATGGTGCGATCCAGGCCAGCTGTTTAAAGAAAATAATCATTAAGGGAAATAAGGCGACAAAAATTTTCCACTGAGATTCGACTAAAACTTTTACTGCAAAATACAGACGTTGTCCTGGACTTTGGATTACATCTCGTGGTTGTCGCTGTATGGTCTGATAAATTCGCAGCAAGACAAAACAGGCACCATAAGACAACCAGAAAGCTGCGGACAAAATACTAAAGGGATCCAGTAACAGTAATATTGCTGCACTTAAGATCAGTAACTTTAAAGGTTGTATATACTGCCTCAACCAGATACTGGCCGTGATCATCACACAGATCAATAAGGTACGTAAGGCCGGAATTTCAAAACCGACAAAGGCGCAGTACAGCAAGACACAAAGTAAAAAAGGTATACTCAGGTAATATTGTCTGGGCCATTTCAGATAGAGAGCTGGAAAAAGCCTGGCTGTCAAAAACTGTAAACTCGCACAGAATATCAGTGCAAAAATCACTACATGCGGCCCAGAAATTGCCAGCAGGTGACTCATACCAAAACGGCGAAACTGCTGTTCAATTGCTGGATCCAGTAAACTCTCATCTCCCGTTAGCAGAGCCAGCATCAATCCTTTGTTTCGTATTGGCTGTTGGTAAATAAATACTCTTAACTCTAATCGTTTTTGTTCAATCCAAAGAAGTAGCGAGGATCTTAAACTTTGCTGTTGGCGTAAATGCTGGCTAAAACCGAGTGCATAAACTTCTTGCTGGGTTAAAGGCTGAATCTGTTGAATACGAAATCCTGCCATCAGGTTCTGCTCAAGGTGCCATTTCTCTACATCGAATACACCGGGCGTGGCATAGGCATGTGCCGGTCGTACTTCCCCATTCAGTCGATAATACTGCCCCAGCAGGAGTTGATTTGACATATTAAACGCAACCTGCACTGGTCCTTGCTGTTTAACAGAACCCAGCCACTGCACTATCGTCCCATTCGGCTGTAATACCTGTAAGGGTTGCTGAATAATATTGGTATTTATTTTGTTGAGCCGGGAGATATAAACGATAACTTCTCGCTGCCCAACTTCTTTCTCGATAAATTGCAATCGCTGATTAAGAGCATGATTGGCAAAGCCCTGCGCTAATAAAAAGCTCAGACTTAGGGAAAATAAAATAGAAATAAAACGTAGATAAACATGATGCAGCCTTAAATGGATGACCTGGTAGATAAGCAGCCATACCAGCATAATCAGGCAGACTGATCCTGCTGATAACTGGTATTCAGCTTTATTCCACCCCATTGTTGTCAAGCCAAGAATCCAGCCTACACCTAGCCATTGCAGCATGATTTTTCTTTTTATTGTTATTTTATGACGCAATAATAAAGCCCACCGGAGTGAGCTTCAATCAAAGAGGATTATTCCAATATTTTTAGGACAATATCAGTCATTCACCCATAATCCATCCTGCATATGCAGAATACGGTCTGCTGACTGAGCCAATTGCTCATCATGGGTTACAATCAGCATGGCCATATTAAACTCCTGACGTAATTCGGTCAGGAGTTCAAATATTTTTACCGCAGTTTTACGATCCAGATTCCCGGTCGGTTCATCGGCCATCATCAGTTTTGGCTTCCCCACCAAGGCACGCGCCATGGCCACACGCTGGCGTTCACCACCAGACAACTCGCCCGGTTTATGGGTTAAACGATGACTTAAGCCCACACGTTCCAGCAGATATTCAGCTTGCTGTTTCACTTCCTTGAATTTGCTGCCCTTACGTAGCATCAGTGGCATCGCGACATTTTCAAGTGCAGTAAACTCAGGCAGAAGGTGGTGGAACTGATAGACAAAGCCTAAGTGCTCATTACGTACATAACCGCGCTCAGCTTCAGACAGCGTATCAAAACGCTGGCCGTTCACCATCACGTGACCCGAAGTTGGACGATCTAAACCACCGAGCACATGCAGCAAAGTACTTTTGCCTGAACCACTTGAACCAACAATTGAAACAAATTCACCCGCCTGCACCTGCAAAGACAGACCACGGATCACTTCAACTGTAGATTTACCATCGGTAAAAGATTTTTGAATATTCTGGGCATCTAGAATGATATTACTCATAACGTAATGCCTCCGCAGGCTGAATCTTCGCTGCACGTAGCGCAGGATAGATTGTTGCTACAAAACTTAAGACCAATGACAACACAACAATCAGCACTACATCCTGCCAGCGTAGATAAGACGGCAAGTAGTTAATGAAGTAGGCATCAAACATATGTAGACCCAAAGTATTGTTCAGCCAGCCCACCAGACTACTAATACTAGTCGCAGCAATGATACCCAGAATTGCACCGGCACAGGTACCAATCACACCAATGACAGTTCCCTGCACCATAAAGATTTTGGTAATAGTCGCAGGTGAAGCACCTAAGGTACGTAAAATGGCAATATCCGATTTCTTGTCAGTTACTACCATTACCAAAGAGGAGACAATATTAAACGCTGCGACCAAGACAATCAGGAACAGTAGCAAGCTCACCATTGCCTTTTCCATCTGAATGGCACTAAACAGGTTACCGTGAGTATAAGTCCAGTCAGAAGCATAGAAGTTTGCTGGCAAATTCATGACAATATCACGTGAAACTTGCGGTGCCAGGAAGATATCATCCAGCTTCATGCGGATCCCCTGTGCACCATCTGGCAGACGCAGCAAAGTTGCCGCATCATTCAGGGCGATATAGCCCATCATTGAATCCACTTCTGCACCAATGCTGAATATTCCGACCACATTAAAGCGCTTAAAGCGTGGCACTACACCAGCAGGTGACGGCGTGGCTTCCGGCAATACCAAGGTAATACTGTCGTTTAAACCGACCCCCATTGAGTCTGCCATCTGCTTGCCCAGCACAATTCCGAACTCGCCTTTTTTCAGCTGATCGATACTGCCTTCAACCATATGATTTTGAATGATAGAAACATTCTTTTCATAATCTGGTTCGATTCCTGTGACCATGATCCCGGCAACCTGCCCTTGCGCAGTCAACATTCCCTGTAACTGGGTAAATGGAGCAACACCTTGAACATGTTCATGTTGTTCAATTTTTTTTGCAAGTTCAGGCCAATTTGTTAAAATTTGTGTTGAAGAAACAGTGGCTTGAGGTATCATTCCTAAGACACGATTTTTTAATTCTCGATCAAAACCGTTCATTACAGACAGTACTGTAATGAGGACTGCCACACCAAGCGTGAGGCCGATCATAGAGACTAAAGCGATAAAAGAAATAAAGTGGTTACTGCGCCGTGCGCGAGTATATTTCAACCCTATGTACAGCGAGATTGGTTTGAACATAACCATCTAGTCCGAGGTAATAAATTATGGAAAATTTACAGCATCAGCATGGAGTTACTGAAAGACGTGTCATGTCACGCATCGATGCTGCCTTACGAATTAATTATCAGATTATTTCCGATGATGTAGCCTTAAATGATCCTTACGATGCTAATTTCGTATTGCCCCGCTATTTTCTACTACTTGCTGAGTTAGATCAATTTGATCATGCACTCAACTACGAATTAGAACAATTAGCTGAAAAAGATCAACAAATTGCTCGAATCTTATCCTTATTTAACCAAAAATTAAACCTGATCACCGGGTCTTTATACGATTCAATTGTACAGAGCATGTTACCTGTACCTGAAGACGTGAACTTTTCCGAGTCTGGCTTAAGCTTTTTCAGTAAACATCTCATCAAGGAAGGCACCTATATTCACCTGACCTTAAGCCATCCGGAGAACTTCTTCCATATTGCAGCGACAGCGCAAGTGGTTTATAGCCGTGCCGAAGATAATGGTCAATTCCGCACTGGGGCTTATTTCATTACTCTACATCCACAGGACCGGGCAAAAATTAGCGAATGTGTGAAAGCTTACGAAATTCCATAATCTGACTAAATTATTGATTTTTATGACGGGCCTGAATACTCGCCCGAATTTCTTTTAGGAAATATACAACAAGACCAGACAATAAAATTACGACCCCCACCAAAGCAATGAGGGGCAATTTTTCATTATTCAGTAAAGCGCCTATCATTAGTGCCAACATCGGTGTCAATACATTGGTAAGCGACAAGGTAGTCGGTTTGATCTTCTGCACCAGTTTAAAATAACAGAACATCGCAATCAGCGAAGCCATTATCACGGCATACCCTAATCCAAATAGGCTCTTGGCATGTGGCATGGCAGTGGGCGCATATTGCCAGATAAAAGGCAGCATACCGATAGAGAAGATTACCGACAAGCCAATCGAGCCTGCTGCCTGTGCCATCGGGTCAATTGGCGCATTAATCTTTTTCACCCAATACATGGACATGCAATAAACCAGCACACCAAACAGCGCAATCACAATCCCTACAGGTTGAATATGCTGATCCGCATCCCCCAGACAAATGGTGGAAAGTCCTGTTAAGGCAATTGTCATCCCTAGCCATTGATTGAGAGAAAGATGCATCCCAAACATGAAGCGCCCAATCAGGCCGGAAATCACAGGTGAAAGACCAAACATCAGGGCAATGATACCGGAGCTAAGATAGTCTGTAGACCAATAGGTAAAGGTCTGCGAGCCGATAAAACTGCAGGCCCCTGCCAGATAGCTGTGCAAGGAAACACGATCAAATGGTAACCGGGTTTTAAACAGCCAAAGTAGTCCCAAAGCCAAAGGCAGAGCCAGAAAGAACCGGATTGCCAATGCCCACATTGGATGTAGATCTTCCACACTCCAGACAATTGCCAGTGGTGTGGTGGACCAGATGAAAACCAGTAAGGCATAGGTTACCATCAGGTTACTTTGTTTGGGCATTTGAAAATTTTCTCGTTATTTTGCAGCTGTTTTACGCTTTTGCTTTTGAATGGTTTGATCGAGTGAACTGGAAAACTCGCGTTTATCACGCTCAGAAATTGGTGGCGGTCCGCCAGTTTGTACCCCTGCGCCACGCAGCGTATCCATAAAATCACGCAAATGCAGACGCGCTTTGACATTGGCCGTGGTATAGATTTCACCTCGTGGATGAATGGCAATACCACCTTTTTCAATGACTTGTGCCGCCAGCGGAATATCCTGGGTAATCACGATGTCATGTTCATTCATGCGATCTACAATTTCCTGATCTGCCGCATCGGCACCACTGAGTGCCTGAATCGAGTTAATACGAATTGAAGGAGTGATGCCTACAGGCTGGTTTGCTACAAAGGTCACTTCAAGCTGATAACGGTCTGAAGCGCGAATAATGACATCTTTAAGAATACGGGGTAATGCATCGGCATCTACCCAAAGTTTGAATGGCAACACGCATGGGTCCGGGATAGAAATGAATGTCATCTATTCTAGCAAATGCAGTGCTCATCGTTCCGGTTTTCTTTATACCCTTTTGATATGATCATGTTTGGTACATCCTTTGGACAATTACAACTATGCTGATCTCTGGACTGCGAATAAGAATTGACAAGAATCTGATGGCAATTTAATTTTAAAATTCATCTGATTGACTTGAAAAATCAGAATGACCCTCGATTAACTATAAATAAGCAATCCCAGATCAATTGTGCATATGAAAAATTCAAACAGTCCTGAGATCATCACTATCGATGATCAAAACTTCGGTAGTCATGTTGAACACTGGAATCTCCTTACAGACAATCCAGGTACCGATGTACCGAAGTGGTTAACTCAGGCACTTGATGCCCCGGTCATGCCGATGGGTCTCTGCAAACAAGAATGTGATATGGATGAAAACACCTGGCTGATTCAGGGTCCGAGCAAGGCCACTGTACAGTTAAGCCAGATCATTGAGGTGGAAAGCAATAAACCCAAAGCTGTGAAAACTGCCTTTCCATGCTTCGACAGTCCTTATAAAGTGAAGGCACAAATTGAACGGATTATCAGCTGCAAGTCTAATACTCAAGCGGTCTTACGCCTGAATCTGGGTCTGAACAATATTGTGTATGCTTTTGACAGTCTGTATAGCGTCAATCATACACAATATGATAAAGATCAAAACTATTTGGTGAATCTGAATGCCTGGGCTTATGAACTCGAGCCTGTAGCGGAACATGAACATCTGATTGTCGACGACCCGGCTTCAATCAAGCATCATCGTGCGCTGAATGATATTTTGGCTGCCAATAATGGCGTTGCACCTGAAAATCTGCAGGAACAGATTGATGCGTGGGAACCTAAATCTGAAGATGATAAAGCTCCGGTGACGGTAGATTTCTCTAAAATGGTGGCTTACCTCTATGGTGAAACCATTGGTCAGGAAGATGAAGCCTGGTTCCAGGGCAATATTGTCGGTAAGACTTCAATGCAGTTTATGGATCAGGAATACACACTTTATGATGTCACCCTGATTCATGATGAAGGTCGTCCTGCCACCCTGCTCCGTGTTGCTACACGCAATCCAGCACATAAAGACTTTAGTATCGGGCAATATATCCGTGGCAACCTGTGGATTCAGGCCAACATTTATAGCAAAGCCTAAAAATTTTACAGTTTAAATTCAAAAACAGGAGATATTCACATCCGTTGAATATCTCCTGTTTTTTTAAATAAAGATTTTCATTGACGATTTTATTGAGCTGATTATTTTATCCACAGCTTACTCTTCTAAATACACTTTATGAATTCATAAATTAATCACTTATCCACAATTTTAAATTCAAATAAATTCATTTTTTAAAATAACGAATATTATTTATGATATTAGCAATACCTTGTAAACAGTGCTTCTTGCTTTTGCAGGATTAATAGGTAGATTTATTTAATGGATGAAAAAAATAATAACTTTATGCAGTTAAATTAAGAATGTACTTTATTTAACCAATTTTTTATGATAAAAATGCTCATAACAAATAGTAATTAACGATAAATAGATCGGACAATAATATCTATGAAAATCGTACAGGAAGAAAATTTACATCAAGTCGAGCATCATCTTCGCTCGAGCTATGACATTGACATGATGTCATGCTTGTTTTTTGCCTTGGGCATGCTGATCTGCGCCTTTCTACTTCATCTTTTCGTGTTTTAATTTTCAGAATCGGAAGATAAAAAAACCCAGCCTGAGCTGGGTTTTTTGCATGCTGGATTTAAGCATTGCGTTTTGCAAACTCATCCATGAATTTTACCAGTGCCTGAACACCTTCAAGCGGAACCGCATTGTAGATACTTGCACGCATACCACCTACTGAACGGTGACCTGCAAGGTTCAACAGATGATTTTCTTCAGCTTCTTTCAGGAACTGTTTTTCCAGTTCAGGTTTCGCCAAAGTAAATGGCACGTTCATCATTGAACGGTTTTCTTTGGCAATCGGGTTTGCATAGAAATCGCTAGAGTCGATATAACCATACAGCAGTTCAGCTTTTGCGAGGTTAGCTTTATAAATTGCGTCTACACCGCCCTGCTCTAACAACCATTCAAATACCAGCCCTGACAGGTACCAGGCATAAGTTGATGGAGTGTTCACCATAGAGCCGTTTTTCGCTTGATCTGCATATTTCAGGATGCTTGGAATTTCCGGTTTCGCTTGATCCAATAGATCTTCACGGATAATGACCAGCGTCAGACCAGCAGGACCAATATTCTTTTGTGCACCGGCATAGATCAGGCCAAATTTAGTTACATCGATTGGCGCAGATAAAATGCTTGAAGAGAAATCACATACCAATGGCTTGTCAGTTTCAGGAATATGGGCAAATTGCAGGCCACCAATCGTTTCGTTATCTGCATAGTGCACATAAGCAGCATCATCTGACAGGTTCCAGGTACTTTGCTCAGTAATCGCTAATTTACCGTCAGCAGTTTTAGTACCTGCTTCAATGACATTGATGTCACCATAACGTTTTGCTTCTTTTAGTGCTTTTTCAGACCAGATACCAGTATGGATATAGTCAGCCTTGTTGTTTTTACCCAACAAGTTCAACGGAATTGCAGAGAACTGTAGCGATGCACCACCCTGTAAGAACAATACTTTATAATTCTCAGGAATGTTCATGAGTTTGCGTAGATCTGCTTCTGCTTTTTCAGCAACTGCGACGTAGTCTGCACTACGGTGACTCATTTCCATGATCGAAAGACCCTTGCCCTGCCAGTCGAGCATTTCAGCTTGAGCTTTTTCAAGAACGGCAGTAGGTAATGCAGCAGGACCAGCACAGAAGTTGTACGCGCGCATGATTTTTCCTTTCAGAGTGAAACACAATAAAATGATGGCATTTAACCATATCTGGGCTTAGCTTGCACAAAATTATTTCAATCCATGAATGAAGATAGAGTCAAAAAATCAATGTAGATTCGAGGGATAAATTTAATTTCTACTGTTAACTTAAAGTTTTCGTTAAATCGTTTATAGCGGCCTGAACAACCAACCAAGAAATACTAGTAGTATCTTTATTAGGATTAAAATTCGATATCATATGTTCATAAGGATGAATTAAATTTCTAAATTCTCTGAGAGAATGGGAGAATCTTTTTACATCAATTTCAATCCAACCTAATGAATGAGCAACATCAATCATTTCACTCAATTTCCATTCTGAAAAAGGTTTAACCTTTCCTTCTCGGGTTTTAGGAGCTGAATATGCTTGATTAGCAAGCTTAATGTTTTTATGAATTACTCCTAAAAGTAATCCTTCCAATAAGCTTCCCATAAGAATTACCGCCGATAAATTAGCATCAGCTTCGATACAACGTTGGATTTCGTCCCATCTATAATCAAGAATTTTTCCTACACCAGGTTCTAAACCTAATACTAGAAAATTGGGTCTAGGGATTGGCTTGAATTCAGGTTCAATCTTCTCACTAAAATTTATTTGTATTTTTTTAAACTTGGGTTCAATTTCTTCCAGATAAATTTCGAAGCCTTCTATATACAAAATTTTGTTAAGAAGTCTTAATGCACTTATTACTTTTGAATGATTTCCACTATATTCTTTTGGAGAAGCCAATCTTTTTAAAACATCAGCTAGCTGACTTTTACTACAACTTACAAGTTGCTCAAATACCCATTTAGCACGTGTTGATCCATCATGATAAACAGGTATACCTACACTATGAAAAAAGAAGTTAGATCTGAACCTTTTCGATAAACCGGATATATTTCTTCATTTGTTCCACATATGAATTCTGCTAAATTTTCTAATGTTTTTTTATCCATTTTTTAGAATCAATCTCAATATTTATGTTTATATTTTACACAAAATATATATTTCGATATTAACCACAGAATTTGCTTCTTATATAAATGATTCCTATAAGTCGTGATTACAACACTATTACAACTTTCCTTTTCTCCTGCCCTGCAAGCACTTCATTTATAATGCCCATAAAACTGATTTAATATGATTTTGCATCTCTACTTTATGAATATGAAGAAAAATAAACGATGTGTTTACTGGGGTCTGTCTGTACTTGCATCCATGATGTATGGCGGCTTTACCTATGCACAAACTATGAGCTTTCAGGATGCAGAACGACAACTGCTGCAACGTTCCTATACCAGTCAGGCTTTCCAGAATCTGGAACAGGCTGCAAACCTGGAAGCAGAAGCGGTTAAAGGCATTGGTCTGCCACGGGTTGATCTGAATGTCCGTGCTTATGCCTTTCGTAATGAATTAGACATTCCTTTAGGCGCTGTTAAAAATAACCTTGAGCAGTCACTTACTAATGGCTTAAATAATAAAATTGATGAGTTTAATTTAGACCAGGCTATTGCCGACCCGCTTAAAGAAAGCTTGAAGCAACCTATTCAGGATGGTGTTGGTTTAATTCCAGATTCATCCAATGTTGTACTTAGAGATGAAGTTATTCGCCCTACTATTTCAGTGATGATGCCACTTTATACCGGCGGACTTACCCGTAGTGCCAAAGAAATAGCCAGTATTCAGGCGGGACGCAGTGAATTGAGCAACCAGCAACAGCAGGATACACAACGCCTTGAACTGATTCAGGCTTATTTTAATGTGCAACTGCAAAAACAGTTATTGGAAGCCACACGTTTTAATTCAAATGCCATGCAGCAACATTACCGTAATGCGCTGAAAATGGAACAGCAGGGATTCATCAGTAAGGGTCAGCGTATGCAGTTTGAAGTGGCGCGCAACAATGCTGATCGAACACAACAAAATACTCAGGCGAATCTGAATGCTGCCTTATTCCAGCTGAATAACTTTCTACAGGACAGCCATATTACCGAACTGAGCACACCTTTATTTGTAAATCGTGCTGAACCTCAAAATGTAAATATTCTGCTCAGCAGTTTTAGCCAGAACTCTCCGCTTATTAAAAAAATGAAAATGGATACTGAGCTGGCCAAAGCCAATGTTAAAGCCCAGCAGGCAACAAAAAGACCCAATGTATTTGTCTTTGGTGAATATAGCTTGGATGAAAACCAGAACTGGATTGTCGGCGTTGCAGCACGTTATAACTTATTTTCCGGCATTGATAAAAACAAGAATATTCAGGCTGCCGAACTGAAGCGCCATGCAGCAGAATTGATGACGGCACGTACCCAGCAGGAAATTGAGAGCCTGATTTATAAATCATTTAGTGAGGCGGTCAGCGCCCAGCAAAGTGATCTGTTATTACAACGAAACCTGAAAGCAGCACAAGAAAATCTGCGTATTCAGGAACTGTCTTTTAAGGAAGATGTTGGCACCGCGACTCAGGTAATTGATGCGCAAAATATGTTGAGTGGCCTGAAAGCTGAAATGGCCCTGAATGCCTATAAATACATCATGTCACTTGCCACTTTATTGCAAAGCCATGGCTCAATTACTGAATTTCCAGACTATATGCAACATGCCAATACTCACTATATTCGTTAATGGAGCCAAACATGACTGATGAACAAAAGCCAGAATTTCCTGTTGATGAACCGGCTTCAGAAATGAATCACATCGATTCACCCAAAGAAAGTCCTGCTGAAACTAAACAGGACAAATCTACCAAGAAATACCTGCTGTTAGGTCTGATTCCAGTCATCCTGGTTTTAATTGGCTTTGGCTTGTGGAAAACTTATCAGCCTAAAGACATCGAACTGCAAGGTCGGGTTGAGGCTGAAACCGTACAGGTCGCGACCAAAGTTCCAAGCCGGATTGAAAAAATTTATGTGCAGGAAGGTGATGACGTCAAGCAAGGTCAGGTATTAGTTAAGTTGCATAGTCCTGAAATAGAAGCGAAAAAACAGCAGGCATTAGCAAGCTTGCAATCTGCCTTAGCCTTACAATCGACAGCCGAACGCGGATCACAAGAAGAAAATGTCGCTTCACTGTATGCCAACTGGCAGTCTCTCAAAGCACAGGAACAGTTGGCAAAAACCTCTTATCAGCGCGGTGCAAACCTGTTTCAAGAAGGTGTAATTTCCCGTCAACGCCGAGATGAGCTATTTGCTGCCTCACAGTCTGCCTCCCAGATGACTGAAGCTGCTTATCAGCAATATATCCGCGCTAAACGTGGCAGCACCCCAGAACAGAAAATTTCAGCAGATGCACAGGTCGACATTGCCCGTGCAGCAGTCGCTGAAGCCAGTGCCCTGGAAGCAGAGACTGAACTACTGGCGCCTATTGATGGTACAGTATCTAAAACCTATGGCAATCTCTCTGAGCTGGTTGCAACCGCAGTACCTGTGGTCAGTTTGATTTCGGCAGAACGCTGGGTCAGTGTGAATATTCGTGAAGACCAATATGTTTCCCTAGGTGAACAAAAGCAGCTCGAAGGTTTTATTCCGGCACTTAATAAAAACGCAATATTTAAAGTAAAAAGTATTAGTGCTGAGGGTGAATTTGCCACCATTAAAACCACACGTCAGACTGGTGGCTACGATATTCGCAGCTTCAAAGTCCACCTTGTACCAGCGACTACAATTCCTGAACTGAAAGTTGGCATGAGTGTGCTGTTTAAGCTGCAAGAGTCTTCAAAATAATGTGGGCAGGTATCCGGCGCGAACTGTGCTATTTACTCAGGGAAAAATGGGATCTGGCCTTGGTTGTACTTGCTCCTGCCTGCATTTTGATTTTACTCGGCAGCATGTTTGCTCAAGGCAAGCCCGATCATTTAGCGATTGCGATTATTGATCAGGATCAAAGCCGCCTGAGTACCCAGATTTATGATCATTTATCGCTAAATCATACCCTACAGATATATATCATTTCTGATCAGACCATTGAAGTAGAAAAACTGCTGAATCAGAATAAAATCTGGGGTTATATCCATATTCCTGCGGGCGCAGAACAACGATTAGTCACAGCCCAGGATGCTGAAATTAGTATTGCCTTTAATCAGAGCTATTTTAGTATTGGCAATACCATTTCTTCGGCTATGTTATTGAGCACGCTTCAGGCAATGGCGGAATTTACTGGCAGGCAGTATCTGGGTAATACCCTACCTTATCTGGAGGTACCGACACCTAATATTAAAATTTCCCCGCTGTATAACCCGCAATTAAATTATGAATTTTATCTGGAACCTTATATGGTTCCGGCAATTTTGCATTTGTTATTGTGCTGCTGTGTAGCATTTGCTGTAGGACAGGAAATCAAGCGTCATACTTTTAATCATTGGATTAATGGACAAAATCTCTGGTCAGCATTACTGTCTAAAAATCTGGTCTATGTCGCAATTTTCTGTTTCTGGACCTGGGTCTGGATGCTGTGGATGGTGGAGTTTCGTGGCTGGTTTATTGCTGGTTCATTATGGCTGATTTTATTGGCACAAGTCCTATTCTATAGTGCCTATGCCTTTATCAGTAGCGCGGTCGTACTGGCAACGCAGGATCTAAGCAAATCTTTTGGTTTGCTGGCAGTCTATGGTGGCTCATCGCTCAGCTTCGCCGGTGTCACATTGCCTCTCAATAATGCACCACTGTTTACCCAGCTCTGGGCCAATATTATTCCCTATACACCTTATGCCAAATTACAGACTGAACAATGGGTGATTGGTAGTCCCTTATATCTCTCAGCTCAACCAATATTCATACTGACTACCTATGTGGTGCTTTATGCTGTGCTGGCCTATGTATTTTTAAAGAAAATAGTGAAAGGAGTGTCCACATGAAAGCACTCTGGGCCGCTTTCTGTAAAACTTTTAAAGATATTGTTAGCAATACCAGTATTTTTACTACGTTAATCCTATCTGTACTGTTTTACAGCTTTTTCTATCCAATGGCATATAAAGCTGAACACGCCGAAGCCTTGCCCATTATTATTGTCGATGAAGAGCAAAGCGACTTAACCACTACTATTATCAGTCATGTCAGCCAAAGCCCGAATGTACAGATCAAGGCAGTCACCGGAAATTTTACGGAGGCCAAACAGTGGGTAGAGGCTCAAAAGGCTGACGGGATTTTGTTATTACCAGACAACCTTTCACAATCCATTCGACATGGTGAGAATGGCGGGATTGGGCTGTATTTAAGTGCAGCGAATTTCCTCATTACCAAACAGATCGGTTTAGGCCTGGTTGGTTCTGTCGAAAATACCTTAAGTGAATATGCAGAACGCTTTAGCGAAATTTCGCATTTCTCTCCTGCCCTATCGATTCACCAGATTCCACTATTTAATCCACTTTCTGGCTATGGAAGCTATGTATTTCCAGCGGTTGCCCCACTGATTATTCATCAGACGATTTTTCTGGGGCTCAGCATGTTGATTGCGCTGTATCGTGAAAATAAACAGGTGATCAATTTGACGACCTTATGTGGAATCAGTCTGGCAATTTTGACCATTGGCTGTCTGGGGTGCTACTACCTGTTTGGTTTCACCTTCTGGTTGTTTGACTATCCACGTGGCGGGAATTTCTGGGGCATGCTGCTGGCTGTTCCGGTTTTTGTATTCTGCATGATCGGCATCACGACCCTGTTCGCCAGTTTTCTGGATATGCCAGAGCGTGCCGGACATGTTATTGTCTTTACCTCAATTCCCTTATTTATGCTGTCCGGAGTCGCCTGGCCGCATGCCGCGATGCCCGTCTGGATGCAAATGTTTGGACAGGCCATGCCTTCCACACAGATCCTACAGATGTTTATTCAACTGAATCAGATGGGCGTACCGACCAGCATGATTTTAGGGAAACTCGCCTATCTGCTGATTGTTGGAATTTTTTGCTTTAGCTTAGGCTATTATCGTCTATGTCCACGCATTAAATAAGCTTGAACCCTGTTAAGCTAAAAGCTTATTCCCCATATACGCGGATATAAAAATTCTGGATTTTGCTGCTGCCGTTGGGCTTGTCAAAGCTGACATCGTATTGCACCAGATTGTTTGGATAAGCGATTTCATAGCTGACCTTGTATTCACTTGGTTGACCTGATTTTTCAACAAAAGTTTTTACCATCAAGGTCTTAGACTTATACTCACCTTCAGGAATGGAATGCGAAAACTTCTTCATGGTTTTCTGATTTTCCTGAAAATACTGCTGTAATTTCGGATCCAGATAACTTAAAAATTCTTCATATTTACCATCACGCAAGTCGTTATAGGCAATTTCTGCTGCCTGGGCTTGGGCTGTACTTGGATCTGCTACCTGCTCAGTAGTGCTACAGCCGGCAAGAAGAGCTAGCCCAGCAAGTGACATCAATTTAGTTTTCATCATGGTCATTTCCAGTAAAGTCTGTAAAAAAGGACGCCGAAGCGCCCTTTTTATAAGAATTGAAGACTTAGTCTTCTGCTGTATTTTCGCCATCTTGAGCCGCATCTACAGCCTCAGGAGTTTCAGCCAGATTATCTTCAGAAACTTCTGTTTCTTCCAATACATCCAATTCTTCATCTTCAACGGCTTCAATCGCTTCTACACCAACCAGTTTTTCATCTTCAGCCAGACGGATCAGACGAACACCTTGTGCATTACGGCCAGTTTGTGCCACTTCAGATGCACGGGTACGAACCAGTGTGCCGCCATCAGAAATCAGCATCAACTCTTTAGATGCATCAATTGCCACTGCACCCACCAGCTCACCGTTACGTTCAGAGGTCTTGATCGCAATCACGCCCTTACCGCCACGTTTTTTGGTTGGGAAGTCATCTACAGGCGTACGTTTACCATAGCCATTTGCAGAGGCACACAGTACTTCACCAGTTTCAGGCACCACCACCAGAGATACGATACGGCTAATGAAGTTCGCTTCAGTTGCATCTTCATCATCAGATTCAACCTCTGCATCTTCTGCATCTTCAACTTGCGAAGCACCGATGGTCACACGCATACCGCGCACACCCTTGGCTGAACGACCCATTGAACGTACATCAGTTTCTGCAAAGCGAATGGCTTTACCTTCGTTCGAGAACAACATGATTTGCTGTTCACCGTCAGTAATCGCAACACCAATTAAGGTGTCATCGCCATTCAGTTCAATCGCACGCAAACCGTTTGAACGAACATTCGAGAACTGTTCCAGTTCTACACGTTTAATCGTACCGTACTCGGTCGCCATAAACACATAGAAATTCTTGCGAACAGCTTCAGCTTGCTGAGCAAAGTCATTGATGATGTCGTCATCAAGATCAGTGGTTGAAAGCGCTAAGCCCAATTCTTTCAACTGAACACGCAGTGCATCAGAAATATCATCTGCACCCTCTTCAGATTCAGCAAGTGCAGCTTCTAATGCAGCAAAGTGACTGTTGATCACTTCGTTGCTTTGCAGCTGGGCAGCATTAGCTTTTACAAATACTTTAAGGTCTGCCAAACGTTCTTTGAATTTCTTCGGTGCATCAATCACTGGCAAGATTGCAGTAATCGTTTCGTTATCATCTAGTGGCAGTAAGTTCACCATTGGACGACCTTTGGCACCACGAGAGGCTTGTGGTACTTCGTAGACTTTCAGACGGTAAACCTTACCGACATTGGTGAAGCAAAGCACGGTTGCATGGTTCGAAGTAACCACCATATGCTGGATGTAATCGTCTTCTTTCATGCTGGTTGCAGACTTACCACGGCCGCCACGACGCTGAGCCGCGTAGTCAGACAATGGTTGAGTTTTTGCATAACCAGTTTTTGAAACTGTCAGCACCATTTGCTCTTCAGGAATCAAATCTTCACGAGAGAAGTCGATACGTGATTCAACGATATCGGTCTTACGTGCATCACCATACTGCTGAAGAATCAGTGCAAGCTCTTCACGAATGACATTCATCAATAAATTAAAGTCATTCAAGATGGCAGTATATTCAGCAATTTGCGCAAGAATTTCAGAATATTCAGCTTGCAGCTTATCTTGTTCAAGACCAGTCAGTCGATGCAAACGCAGTTCCATGATCGCATTCACTTGGGTCGGTGATAAACGATAGATATCGCCATCAATACCGAATGGACGGCTAGGATCTTCACCTTCAATTTCGTCAGGACGTACAGAAACCGCGCCTGCTTTTTCAAGTAATGCTGCTACACCGCCTGCTGCCCACTCGCCCGCTTGTAAACGCTCACGCGCCTCAGCCGGGTTTGCAGAAGTTTTGATGGTTTCAATAATCTGATCGATATTTGCAAGCGCAACTGTCAAACCTTCCAGGATATGACCACGTTCACGCGCTTTGCGTAACTCAAACATGGTACGACGTGTCACGACTTCCTGACGGTGACGGATAAATGCCGCAATGATGTCTTTCAGGTTCATCAGCTTCGGTTGTCCATTATCCAGACAAACCATGTTGATGCTGAATGAGTTTTCTAACTGGGTATTCTGGAATAGATTGTTCACGATCACTTCAGCGTTTTCACCACGCTTCAGGTCAATCGCAATACGCATCCCTTCTTTATCAGATTCGTCACGAAGTTCAGAAATTCCTTCGAGTTTTTTCTCTTTCACTAGCTCAGCAATACGCTCAATGGTTCTCGCTTTGTTGACCTGATAAGGAATTTCAGTGAATACAATCGTGCTACGACCAGTTTTGGCATCTTCTTCGATGTGGTATTTACCACGGATATGCAAACGGCCTTTACCGGTACGGTAGGCATCTACAATACCCGATTTACCGTAAATAATACCGCCAGTAGGGAAATCTGGACCTGAAATATGTTCCATCAGCCCTTCAATGCTGATATTTGGATCATTGGCATAGGCTAAACACGCATTGATGACTTCAGTCATGTTATGCGGTGCCATATTGGTCGCCATACCTACGGCAATACCGGCAACACCATTAATCAACAGGTTAGGAATACGCGTCGGCATGACTTGTGGAATGCGCTCAGAACCGTCGTAGTTGTCTTCCCATTCCACTGTATCTTTTTCAAGATCAGCAAGGAGCTCATGGGTCAGCTTACGCATACGTACTTCGGTATAACGCATTGCCGCTGCACTATCACCATCGACAGAACCGAAGTTACCCTGGCCATCAACCAACTGGTAACGCAAGCTAAAGTCTTGTGCCATACGGACAATCGTTTCATAAACGGCAGAATCACCATGCGGGTGATATTTACCGATCACGTCACCGACTACACGTGCAGATTTTTTATATGCTTTGTTATAGTCATTGCCTAATTCGTGCATTGCGAAAAGCACACGACGATGAACCGGTTTTAAACCATCTCGTACATCTGGCAATGCACGTGACACAATCACGCTCATCGCATAATCGAGATATGAGCTTTTAAGTTCATCCTCAATGGCAATCGGTCTAATTTCCGATACGCTCATGCATACTCCTTATTCTACAGGCCCTGTTTGACCTGTATTTATATGTCGTAAATCCAGCTATAAATTGGTTCAAAAAACGCTGAACCAATATTTAAAATTCAGTCGGACAGTATAGCATAAATCAGGCTAAATTAAGCCGTTTCAGACCCAACTATCCAAAGGATTTTTAGTAGAAATTTTAACCACTTCACAATTTTTAACGCATAAAAAAACCTCTGCACACAGAGGTTCATTCTTAGCTTGAATTATCGCATTTTATACACGGAAATATCTTGTACTGAATCCCCTGTTTCTTTCTTGATCAAGTATACAAAGAAGATTTTCCTGCGTGCAATCCAGCTGCATCAATGGCTAGGTAATTAAATACTGGACGACAATCAATATCACCAGCATGCGTCAGGGTAACAGATCATCAAAGTTCACAGGAAGACGCCGCTAAACCGGCAAGTAAATTAAAATATGAATATTAGTATTACTTTTAAATCTTCTAAAGCTCGCTTAATATCTGCCCTATTAAGCGCCAAAAGCAACATATCCAATCTTTATTTTCAGTCCAATTTTCTAATCATTATTCAAATTTTCATACTTAATTTTTAAATAATTTAGAACATCCATATAACAACCACGTAGATAATACAAAAGGAAAAATAGGCGCCAATATCATCAGCGCATCGCCTTGGATACCATAAGCACTGTTCTGAAATCGCTGATTATTAAGCTCGATCCATTGCTCTGCTTTCGCAAGTACCTGCACATCTGAAAGCGCATTAAAATAGATCAGATGGATAAACCCTACAAAACTACAGGCAGCAAAAAATAAGCCATAGTCCAGCGATCTGTATTAAGATGATCAAATAAGCCGATACAGCAAGAATGAATAGTATTAGAGTTGAACAAAACAATCGATAAAATCGAGCATTTTCGATTAAAGGCTGATATACAGGCAATATAGAAACTTTCATTATTATTTTATTCATTTCTCATTATAAATAAAAAACGCCCCTGAACAGAGCAGTAAGTATTCACTTACCGCTCACGCAAGAGCGTCTTTTTAAACTGTATTCAGGAATTAGATTTTAGATACTAATTCTGGAATAACAGTGTTCAAGTCACCTACTAACCAGTAGTCAGCGACAGCATTGATTGGAGCTTCTTCATCTTTGTTGATCGCAACGATCACTTTAGATTCTTTCATACCTGCCAAGTGCTGGATCGCACCAGAGATACCTACAGCGATGTACAGGTCAGGCGCAACGATCTTACCAGTTTGACCAACCTGCATATCGTTAGGAACGAAGCCTGCGTCAACAGCTGCACGAGATGCGCCTTGAGCTGCACCCAGTTTGTCTGCAAGTGGATCAAGGATTTTGTGATAGTTCTCACCAGAACCAACACCACGACCACCAGAAACAACGATACGAGCGGCTGTTAATTCTGGACGTTCAGATTTAACGATTTCTTCGTTAATGAACTTAGAAATACCAGCATCACCAGTCGCTGTAGCAGCTTCAACAGCAGCAGAACCACCTTCAGTAGCAACTGGATCGAATGCAGTACCACGAACAGTTGCAACAACAACTGATTCAGAAGATTCTACAGTTGCAATCGCGTTACCTGCATAGATCGGACGCTTGAATGTGTTTGCAGAATCAACAGCAATGATGTCTGTGATCATGCTTACGTCTAGTAATGCAGCTGCACGTGGCAGGATGTTTTTACCAGTCGTGGTAGAAGCAGCAAGAATATGACTATAGCCTTTGCCCAATTCAGCAACCAGTTTCGCTACGTTTTCAGCCAACTGGTTTGCATAAGCAGCATCATCTGCAAGCAATACTTTGCTTACGCCAGCAACTTTAGCCGCTTGGTCAGCAACTGCTTGAGCGCCAGAACCAGCAACCAATACAGTGATATCACCACCGATTTTTTGCGCCGCAGCAACAACGTTTAAAGTAGCAGCGTTTAATGCTTTGTTGTCGTGCTCAGCGATAACTAAAATACTCATGATTTTTATCCTTCTGTATTAGATCACTTTCGCTTCGTTTTTCAATTTTTCTACAAGCTCGTCTACAGACTTCACTTGTACACCAGCTTTACGCTCTGCAGGAGATTCAACTTTTACTGTTTTCAGTTTAGTTGTAGTGGTTACACCGAAATCTGCAGGTGACTTGGTATCCAGCGGTTTTTTACGCGCTTTCATGATGTTTGGAAGAGCAGCATAACGTGGCTCGTTCAAACGTAAGTCAGTGGTAATGATTGCTGGCAAGTTCAATTCAACAGTTTGTAAACCACCGTCGATTTCACGAGTCACTTGTACTTTGTCGCCTTCAACTTTCACTTCAGAAGCAAAAGTACCCTGGCCTGCACCTAGAAGTGCACCAAGCATCTGACCAACCTGGTTAGAGTCGTCATCAATTGCTTGCTTACCAAGAAGGATCAATTGTGGTTGTTCAGCTTCAACAACACCTTTAAGAATTTTCGCTACTTCTAACGCACCTAATTGGCTGTCATCAGCTTCAACCAGGATACCGCGGTCAGCACCAAGAGCCATAGAAGAACGGATTTGTTCTTGAGCTTCTTTAGGACCAATAGAAACAACAACGATTTCTGAAACAGTTCCTTTTTCTTTTAAACGAACCGCTTCTTCCACTGCGATTTCACAGAATGGGTTAATTGACATTTTAACGTTTGTTAAGTCAACACCACTGTTGTCCGGCTTAACGCGAACCTTAACGTTGGCATCAACCACACGTTTTACAGCAACAAGAGCCTTCATGTAATCCTCGGCTGTTTTAGCAAATGTAAATATTTAGAAAAGTTATAATAACTCTTCACTTAAATTTTTTTAGGTGCCCTATCTTGCAATGCGTTCGGCATTTCGGTCAAGTCACAATTCAGCAAAGAGCTGTAAAAATGCGTAATTTTCCTTGAACGATGCGTTCACATTTCAAGATTTGACATTTATACAGAACAAATTCTCATCATTTTATTTAAAATTTAACTATTGATTTTTAGTATCTTTTTATTTGATTATGCACATCAAAAGATTTGATCTATTTTATAAAATTTAATTTCATTTCTTGTCACTATTATTATAAAGAATACAAATTACTCCTATCTAAATCTGTCATTTCTGACATATGGTGATGGGTTCGATTCATTCTTCCAGATTTGGTCAAAATTCCCTCTTACTTATAAATAGATCAATGAAATAGCAGAAAATAATTTTTATAAGGAAATATATTAAAAAAGCACGCTGTGATCACGTGCTTTTAAATTTTTAAAACGAATGTATGACTTATTTGATGAACATTGGTGAATTTTATAGCTCATTAATTAATGATTAGCCATGAAGCAGCGAGTGCCAATAAACCACCTGAAGTCCCATCAATCCACTTTTGCTTACGTTCATCAATCTGAGCCGAACGGGTAAGTCGAGCAAATAAAAGGCTTAAAGCACAATACACTACAAAGATCATGGCAATAAAGATAAAAGACAGAATCAAACCCTGGCTCACCGTATTCCCACTTTTATCTATAAACTGCGGCAGGATTGCAAAGTAAATCAGCATGCCTTTCGGATTCAGTAACGCAGTAATGAAGCCTTTTTGTACCGGATTGCTGGATGATTTCTTTTCAATGATCAACGTATTTTTGCTAAATACCGATTTCACCAGACTAAATGCCAGAAATAACAGATAAGCAATTCCTAACCAGCGAATGGTTTCAAACAGCACTGGAAAAGACATAATAATTGCTGCAATTCCTAACGCCACCAGAATCGAATGCACCAGATAACCGCAACATACCCCAATAGTCGCCATCATGCCTGCTTTTGCATCTTTACCCATCACTTGAGACAGGATAAATAGCATATCTGGTCCCGGTGTAAAAATAAGGGGAAGCACAGTCAGTGCAAAAAGTGCAAATACAGACATTTCCTTGTTCCTCTGTACATGTCGGAAAGTGAAATTAGTATCTGCGATTATTTACAAAATAGGCTTTCAATTTATTTTATAATATGAATTATTTTTAGAATATTATTCTATTTTATGAAGATATCTTCCAAGTCTATTCGAGTAAAACTCGATCGTATTGACAAAAATATCATTCAACACTTGCAAGCCAATGGCCGGATTCAGAATAACGATCTGGCACGTGAAATTGGTCTTTCGCCTTCTTCGTGTTTGCGTCGGGTAAAACTGCTTGAAGATGCGGGGGTAATCCAGAGCTATACCACGATCGTGGACCAGCAGAAGATTGGTTTCCAGCTGATTTTATTTTCTCGTATCTGGCTAGTGGGTCAGGATGCTGAAACGATTGACACCTTTATTGAAGCCATGAAGGAACTGCCCCAAGTGATGGAGTGCTATATCATTTTGGGTGAATGTGATGCGATGCTCAAAGTAGTGGTGCCCGATCTGGAAAGTTATCGTAAATTCCAGTCTACGCATTTAACTAAAAAGAATGGGATTACCAGTGTCAAAACCGATTTACCGAGTCAGATTATCAAGCAGAGTTTTCAACTACCTTTAGATGATCTTTAATATTGGCCAAATAAAAAGGACGATTGATATCGTCCTTTTTTACTGAAGATCAGTTTTAAACACGACTGTCCAGAAAGTCACGGTGCACATGACTGAGGTCAATCAGTTCATAAGATTTTAAATCAAAGATCTTCCAGATTTCGATGGCATCTTCTTTTAAGTCCACTGCCTGGGTCGCACGAGTAGTCGCTTGCCATTGCAAGTCTGAAATCCAGATATAGTATTGATGGCTATCAGGATTATAGGCTTGAACCTTACCATCTGTATTAATTCCCTGCACATGAGCACCTTCAGGTAACGATGCTTCAATATTTGGCAGACTGATTTCCACAAAATGTTTGATCTGGCGCAGACCATAACCTGCAAAAATTTCTTTTTGTGCTTCGCTTAAAAGATCATATTTTTGTTGTATATCTACAATAATTTCTGTGCCCATATACTTCCAGTCCTGTCAGGCTGAATTCTTTTCAGCCATACCCTGTTTTGTAGCTTAAATTCTGTTCTTTTGTTATACCTGAATTTTAGCTTTTCGCGAATAAGACCATAGTGAAATAATCTGCATGGTCATTCTATTTCTCTCAGCATAAATATTCTTTATGAAATTTTTATGCCAACTTATATTTTTAATAATGATTATTTAAGATTTTCAGGTTTATGTTGTGCCCGTGGATGCGCCTGATCATAAATCTGCGCCAGATGATCAAAATCGACATGCGTATAAATTTGGGTTGTAGTCAGATTACTATGTCCCAGCATTTCCTGCACGGCTCGTAAGTCCCGGCTATTGGATAACATGTGACTCGCAAAACAATGTCTTAACAAATGCGGATGCAGATCCACATTGACGCCTGCACGCTGCGCCTGAAGCTTGACCCGATTTTCAATCTGCCTTGCCCCTAGCGGATTACCCTTCTGAGTGATAAAGACATGTGCTTCTGGCACAAAATCACCATGCCATAGAGGATAAATCTGTAACCACGCCATGACACTGTCTTTGGCTTTGGAACCAAATGGCACAATACGGGTTTTATTCCCCTTACCCGTAATGCGAAGCAGCTGACGGTTGAAGTCAATATCTTTAATTCTGAGGCCTTGTATTTCAGCCAGACGTAGCCCACTGGAATAAAGCAGTTCCAGAATTGTCTTATCGCGTTTCCACATCTGCTGCTGCACCTCACCTTCAGGTTCAGGCTGATCCAGAATCTGATGAATGGTTTCAATATCAACCATACCGGGCAAAGGTCTGGATTGTCTTTTCAGCTGAAAATCATCTGCCGGATTAAAACTGACATGCTGTGCCTGTTCAGCCCATTTCATAAACTGGCGAATTGCTGAAAGTAGCCGCTGCAGACTGCTGGAACTTAGGCCCTGTTGTTCAACTTTTTCCGCCATAAACTGGCGTAAATCTGTTGATTCAATATCTCCGAGTGCTAAAGCATGACGCTGACAAAAATTCAGAAAGTCGGAAACATCACGCTCATAGGCCTGCAAAGTATGTTTGGACTGGTTCTGGATTTCACGTTCTTTGAGCCATATGGATAACAATTGCTGTGGATCAAGCTGCATTCTATCCTCCTTGGCTGTTTGAGCCTGACAAACATCAGTCTATCAAATAATGCAAAAATAATTTATTCGGCCTATATAAAAAAGCCCTGACTCTTCAGGGCTTTTTAAATTAAGCTTGGAAATAACGTAAGTCTAAGCGACCTTCATAAACAGTTGCGGTTGGACCAGTCATCCAGACTACATCCCCCTCGACCCATTCAATCTGCAACTTGCCGCCCGCCAGTTCAATCTCGACATTGTTGGCAAGTAGGCCACGGCGCATACCAGATACTGCGGCTGCACAAGCACCCGTACCGCATGCCAATGTTTCACCTACACCACGCTCATATACGCGTAAACGCGCATGCTTTTCATCAATGATCTGCATGAAGCCTGCATTGACGCGTGCCGGGAAACGCGCATGCGATTCTACTTGTGGACCAATACGGGCTACATCTGCATTAATCACATCCGGTACGACTGTTACCGCATGAGGATTACCCATGTTCACTACATCAATCGTGAGTTTTTCACCCTCTGCCAGATCGATGTCATACAGATTATCCGGTTCATCGGCCAGGAATGGAATTTCTTGAGGCAAGAATTTTGGATAGCCCATATTGACGCGCACCCAACCATTGGCGCCCAATTCAGGTTCCACAATGCCAGATTTGGTCTGTACTTTGATTTTAGTTTTCGTCGTCAGCTGACGCTCATGCACAAAACGGGCAAAACAGCGCACGCCATTGCCGCATTGTTCTACTTCAGAACCATCGGCATTGAAAATACGGTATTTAAAATCAGCACTCGCTACATCAGGTGGTTCTACAATCAGTAACTGATCAAATCCAATGCCAAAATTGCGATTTGCCAGACGCTGAATAGTCAGGGTATCCAGATAAGCACGCTGGCTGATCAGGTCAACCACCATAAAGTCATTGCCCAGACCATGCATCTTGGTAAATTCAAGTAACATTATTCTGTCTCCTTAAGGCAATAAACGCTCACGTTCCCACAATGATTCAATCGTTTCGCGTTCGCGAATCAAATGTCCTTGATCACCATCAACCATCACTTCAGCAGCACGGCCACGGCTATTGTAATTCGAGCTCATCACAAAACCATAAGCACCAGCACCGAGTACTGCCAGCACATCATTTTCCTTGATCGCAAGCTCACGCTTTTTACCGAGGAAATCGCCAGTTTCACAGATTGCACCCACCACATCCCATTCTTTCGTCTCGACATCATTACGCGGTGTCACAGACTGAATGTCCATCCATGCTTCGTATAAAGCTGGGCGAATCAGGTCATTCATTGCCGCATCAATAATTGCAAAATTACGGTGATTGGTCGGTTTGAGCAGATCCACTTTGGTCAGTAGCACGCCTGCATTGGCAGAAATACTACGGCCCGGTTCCATATAGACTTTCAGGCCCAGCTTTTCTAAAGCCGGACGCAACGCATTAGCATATTCTTGAACAGATGGCGGTGTCTCATCTTTATAAGTCACCCCTAAACCACCACCGATATCGATATGTTTGAGGTGAATGCCCATCTCTTTTAACTGGTCGACCATCACGATGACACGATCCAGCGCATCTACAAAAGGCTGGGTTTCAGTCAACTGTGAACCGATATGGCAGTCAATTCCAACGACATCCAAATTGGCTAAAGATGCTGCATACTGATAAGTTTCAAATACGCTATCCGATGGAATGCCGAATTTATTTTCTTTCAGACCCGTTGAAATGTAGGGATGAGTTTTCGCATCCACATCTGGATTCACACGCAGTGAGATCGGCGCTTTTACACCTAGTTCCGCCGCAACTTTCTGAATACGATCCAGCTCGGCATAAGATTCTACGTTAAAGCAGGCAATACCAACTTCTAGCGCTTTCTTGATGTCCGCTTCTGATTTACCTAGACCCGAGAATACGATTTTAGAAGGTTCACCACCCGCTTTCAGTACACGTGCCAGCTCTCCGCCCGTAACGATGTCAAAACCTGCCCCTTGCTTTGCCAATACATTCAATACCGCAAGATTGGAGTTTGACTTCACGGCAAAACAGATTTGGTGATCAATAAAGTCAAATGCACGATCCATGTCCAGATAATGCTTTTCAAAAGTCGCTTTTGAATAAACATAGAGTGGTGTGCCAAATTGCTCTGCCAGCTGTTGCAGTGAACATTGCTCGGCATGCAATACCCCATTAATACGGGTGAAACTCATGAAGGTATCCTTTCTTTGAAAGCGTTAAGGTGTAATGGTTGAATCTGATGTTTCGGGCGCAGCAAACTGTTGTTGCACAGGGGCATCTCGTTCTTCATCGGAAGTTTTAGACTCAGCTTCGGTATTTTTATAGAGCAGATATTTGGCACGCTTGTCGTAATCCGGATCATTTGGCAAGTGCAAGGCACCTGACTGACCACAACCTGCAAGAGCAAGACCTGCTGCTAAGATACTGATGTAGCAAATGACTTGGCGCATCTGACCACCTAATTGAATAGTTTCGATGAAGTATAACGCGATCATTCGCCATGACCAAAGCGTTAAACGCTAGAGAGTATCTTTAGACAAAAAAAAACGCCAGCAGATCGCTGACGTTTTTATTGATATGGATTATTTATGTTTCTGTTTATAGAAGCCTAAATAGCCCAAAATCAATAGAACAAACCAGATCGGACTGACCATCAAGGCACGGCGAGTATCATCTTCTAATGCCAGCACACCAATCATGCCGACAAAGAAAATAATCACGATCCAGCAAGTCACCAAGCCACCTGGTAGCTTGAATACTGACTTGGCATGTAGCTCTGGACGGGTACGGTAATAAATCATGTAACTCCAGATAATCATCAGCCATACACAGATAAACAGGATGGTTGATAATGTCGTTGCCAATGTAAAGGCTTCAACAGTATTCGGTACAAAATACTGTAACGCCGCACCCAATAATAAGCAGACTGCAGAGAAATACAAGGCATTGGCAGGTACAGCACGCGGGTTCAAACGACCGAAAGCTTTCGGTGCCTGTTCTTCACGCGACAGACCGAACAGCATACGGCTGGTCGAGAAAACACCGCTGTTCATCGAAGACATCACGGATGACAGCACCACCAGATTCATGATGATCGCAGCAGCTGCAATACCGGCTTGGCTAAACAGATTTACGAACGGAGAAACACTTGGATTAATCTGATCCCATGGCGTCACAGACATTACAATGACTAGAGCAAGTACATAGAAAATAATGATACGGATCGGAATCGAATTCACCGCTTTTGGCAAGTTACGCTCCGGGTCTTTGGTTTCCGCAGCCGTGGTACCTACAAGCTCAACACCCACAAAGGCAAAAATCGCAATCTGGAAACCAGCCAAGAAACCCATAGCACCCGTCGGGAACAAACCACCATGATCCCAAATGTGCGCAAAGGATGCAACCGTACCGGCATCATTGGTAAAGCCGGTGAAAATCATCCACAGACCAACCGCAATCAGCACTACAATCGCAATAATTTTGATCAGGGCGAACCAGAATTCCATTTCACCAAAGAGCTTCACGGTGGCCAGATTCAGCCCCATGATAAAGACAATAGAGGCGATACTGATTAATACCCCTTCGCCCGGGGTAAATGGGAGACCATTATTAAAAAACTGTAAATAATAAATAATCGCAGATAGGTCGGCAATTCCGATCGTAATCCAGCATAACCAGTAGGTCCAGCCTACAAAATAGCCCGCCCATGGTCCGATCAGATCCGTAGAGAAGTCGATAAATGACTTATATTGTAAATTTGACAGTAATAACTCGCCCAATGCACGCATCACGAGAAATACCATGAAACCGATGATCATATAGATCACCAGAATCGAAGGCCCTGCCAGACTAATGGTTTTACCTGAGCCCATAAACAGGCCGGTACCAATAGCACCTCCAATCGCAATCAGCTGCAGGTGTCGATTGGATAAACTACGCTGCAGCTCGCCGTTTTCGGACGGCGAACCAGTATGATGACCTGACATTATTTTTCAACTTCGATGTCTAATCGCGACAAATTAACGCAAAAAAGGGGGAATACAAAAAGAAAATTCGCATCATTTGTATTTTCCACTTAATCTTAAAAGTTAATTTATTTTTCTTATATAACGAATAGGTTCTCTTTAGTCGTAGAAGCTCTGGATAAATTTCCTGCATATTTGTTGTAAAAGTTCCGAAACTGTGTAAAAAATAAACCTATAAAAATGTCATGAATAGTGCTGAGGATGAGCACGTCTGGCATGTCATTTGCTTGATTAAAATTAAGTGAACTTTAAACTGATACTCAGGACGAATAAGAAGAACTTTATGCAAAATTTACAAAGCATCATGGAAACCCTCAGTGGTTGGGTCTGGGGTCCATATATGCTGGTACTGATTGTCGGTACTGGCGTATTCCTTACTTTCCGATTACTTTTCTGGCAATTCCGTATGTTGCCACTGGCCTTTAAACAGGTTTTTGGCAAACATCCTTCCCACGAAGGCGATATTTCCCAGTTTAGCTCACTCATGACCGCCCTTTCTGCCACCATTGGTACCGGTAATATTGCCGGGGTGGCAACAGCCTGTGTCTTGGGTGGCCCTGGTGCAGTTTTCTGGATGTGGATGACTGCCCTGTTCGGTATGGCGACCAAATATGGCGAAGGCGTTCTGGCGGTAAAATACCGGGTAAAAAATGAGAAAGGTGAAATGTCTGGCGGTCCGATGTATTACATAGAACGCGGCCTGAAATGGAAATGGCTAGCCTTAATTTTCGCATTTTTTGGTGCTGTTGCCTCTTTCGGGATCGGCAGCTCGGTACAGTCTAATACTGTAGCACTGGCCGTTGAAAATGGTTTTGGTCTGGAAACCTGGATTACAGGCGTGATCATCACAGCCTTTTCTGCACTGGTGATTCTGGGCGGGATTAAATCCATTGCCAGAGCTTCTTCCTTTATTGTACCGATCATGGCGATTGGTTATGTCGCGGGCGGTCTGATCATTATTTTTAACAATCTGGAGCTGGTTGGCCCTGCCCTGAAAATGATCTTTACCTATGCATTCACCGGTGAAGCAGCGGTTGGTGGCGCCATTGGTGCAGCGATTCGCTACGGTGTAGCACGTGGTGTATTCTCGAACGAAGCCGGTATGGGTTCAGCACCGATTGCCGCCGCTGCAGCAAAAACGGATCACCCGGCTCGTCAGGGTCTGGTATCGATGACAGGTACTTTTATTGATACCATTATTGTCTGTTCGATTACCGGTATTGTGCTGGTGATGGGCTTTATCATGGCGGGCAATGATTTTGGTGGTCAAACTGGTGCGGTACTGACCATCGGTGTATTCGACAAACTGTTACCGGGCGTTGGTGGTTGGGTCGTGACTTTCGGCATTATCTTCTTTGCCTACTCCACTATTCTGGGCTGGAGCTACTACGGCGAAAAATGTGCGACTTACCTGCTCGGTGAAAAGTTTGTTCTGCCTTACCGCATTATTTACATTGCTACCGTATTCATTGGCTGTATAGCTACACTAGATCTGGTCTGGCTATTTGCCGATACTTTCAACGGTCTGATGGCGATTCCAAACTTGATCGGCTTGTTATTGCTTTCAGGTGTGATTGCCAAAGAATCGAAAGACTTTATTGCCCGACGCAAGTCTGGTGAGCTTTATTAATATAATCCAAAGCCCTAAAGAAAAAAGCCACTGTAAAAGTGGCTTTTTTTTACGGTCCCAGTGTTCTAAACGAAATCAGTTCAGACGACCTGAAAATTCATCGTCATCATGATTTTGATTAAGATTCAGAAATTCCTCACGATCTGCTTCAATCTCAAGCGCAGTTTCCAAAGATAAGACAAAAAATAGTACGCCAGGAATTTTCATTTCCCCTTCGCTATCTTCCAGATGGTCACTCAGCATTTGATAGATCGGGTTGGCTTCATCAAATGGCACATCGATATAAAGATCACCTGAATAGCTTTCAATCACACCGGGTTGCTCAATCCCCATACATGGTGCAAAAGCAATTTGGCGTTGCTCCAGCCACTCCATCAGATTCTGGCGCAGGTGATAGGAGTCAGCATCTGCATTTTCATGTTCATAATTTTCAAAATGTACAAATAATACATCACGGTCTTTTTCACGTGCGATTGCATCAATATGTTGCATATGTTGTGGCATGTTTGGTTTCCTGTTCCCGTGATGATTAAGGTCATTATAGGGTGTATTTGATGCTTATGTAGAGTAGCAGATGCAGATACGTCACACGCTGACGTAAAACAGCGAATTTTTCAGGCGAAGATCTTGGTTTTCAGTGGCATTCACCGCTATGCTGTAGCCCTATTCCCAATCTTGTTTTTCGGAAACTATGGCTAAAGCAAAAAGTGTCTATCGTTGTGAGCAATGTGGTGCAGACCATCCTAAATGGTCTGGTCAGTGCGCTGAATGTGGTGAGTGGAACAGCTTGCTGGAAGTCAACATTGCACCTGCGGTGACTCATCGTGCCCAGCCTAAAATTGGCGGCTATGCTGGTCAGGCCGCTGCGATTACCACGCTTAATAAAGTTTCCGTTTCACATGAAAGTCGCATGCCGACCGGAATTGGAGAATTCGACCGGGTTCTGGGTGGTGGTCTGGTGACAGGTTCCGTTGTGTTGATTGGTGGTGATCCAGGGATTGGTAAATCGACTATTCTGCTACAAACTGCCACACATATGGCCGCGGGTAACAGTTCCGCACTCTATGTGACAGGTGAAGAATCTTTATCTCAGGTGGCATTACGGGCCCAGCGTCTGGACTTGCCAACTGAACATCTTAAAGTCATGGCAGAAACCTGTGTAGAACGCATTTGCGAAGTGCTGGCACAGGAACGACCAGCAGTTGCAATCCTCGACTCGATTCAAACACTTTATACCGAAACCTTGCAGTCTGCACCGGGTGGCGTATCACAGATTCGTGAATCAGCAGCGCTCCTGACCCGTTTTGCCAAAAATAGCGGAACCGCCCTGTTTATTGTCGGTCACGTCACCAAAGAAGGTGCACTCGCAGGTCCGCGTGTGCTGGAACATATGGTGGACTGTGTTCTATATTTTGAAGGTCAGTCGGATTCGCGTTATCGAATGATCCGTGCAGTAAAAAACCGATTTGGTGCGGTGAATGAGCTGGGGGTATTCGGCATGACCGATAAAGGTCTGCGTGAAGTCTCCAACCCGTCTGCCATTTTTCTGAGTCGTTATGATGAAGCCATACCCGGTTCAATTGTGATGATCAGCCGCGAAGGTACACGTCCATTGCTGGTTGAAGTTCAGGCACTGGTCGATGATGCGCATGGTCAACCGCGTCGTGTAGCGTTAGGTCTGGAACAAAACCGTCTGAATATGCTGTTAGCCGTAATGCATCGTCATGGCGGCGTACAAACCTCTGGTCAGGATGTCTATGTCAATATCGTCGGTGGTTTAAAGATTACCGAAACGGGTTCTGATCTGGCCGTTCTACTTGCCTGTGCATCGAGTATCCGTGGTAAAGCTCTGCCGCAGCAACTGGCTGTGTTTGGTGAAGTTGGTCTATCAGGAGAAATCCGTCCGGTACCCAATGGTCAGGAACGTCTCAAAGAAGCCATCAAGCATGGTTTTAAATATATTATCCTGCCGCGTGCCAATGCCCCGCAGAAAGAAATTCCGGGCGTACGCTTTATTGCGGTTGCCCGTCTGCATGAAGCCCTCAGTGAAGCCATGACTTTAAGTGATGAACTGTAGGATTCAATTTGTAGCACTCAGTTTGGAATTTCGGTAAAAAAATACAGTTTTTTGATTGAAATTCCATGTAAAGCCTATATAAATAGAGTGTTCAAATATATTTTTTACATAGGAAAACTGAATGGAAGTTCGACAGCGCGGTTTGATCGCGGGTTTCTTGACTGCAGCATTACTGTTTGCGCCTCTAGCTGCTGAAGCAAAACGTGCCGGTGGTGGTAAAAGCCATGGTATGCAACGTTCTGCTGCGCCGACTCAGACTTATCAGCAACCCCGTCAGGCAGCTCCTGCACAACAGGCTCCGACTGCAGGTGCAGCAACTCAGCAAAAATCTGGCCCTGGTGTGGGTGGTATGGTTGCTGCGGGTGTAGCGGGTGCTGCAATTGGTGCCGTCGCAGCGAATGCTTTGGCAGATGACAACGCGGCATCTCAAGCACAAGTTGAAGCTGTTCAAGAAGAAGAACAAGGTGGTATCCCAGGCTGGATCTGGATCTTACTTGCTGCAGCTGTTGCCTTCTTCATTTTCCGTAAAATGGGCGCAAAAAAAAAAGTAACTTCTAGCAATCCATTCGCTCCAAACAGTGGTGCTGGTTCGTCAGCACCATTTGGTCAAGCACCTGCTGCACCTCGCGGTGGTGATAGTACCAATATCTTTGGTCAGAATGTCGGTGGTCAAACACCTGGCAATAATGCCCCATTTGGTTCTGCTCCGGTAAATAACGCGCCGTTTGGTACTGCTTATACTCAAAGCGGTAGTCAGCTGCCTGATGGTACTGAACCTGCTGCCTTCTTGCGTGTTGCGCGTCAGCGTTTTAACCATATTCAGTCTATGAATACGGCGAGCAACATTTCAGAAATTCAGCGTTATCTGACCCCTGACCTGTATCAGTCTATGTATAACGACATTATGGCGAATCAGGATCAGGATGTTGCTGAGTTCTCTAACCTGAATGCCATGGTTGTAGATTCATCAAATGAAAATGGTCAATACGTAGTGAGCGTACGCTTTACCGGTACAGTAAGTGAAGACCTGAACAGTCTGCCACAGCCATTTGCTGAAGTTTGGCACTTTGTAAAACCTGCAGGTTCTAACCAGGACTGGCAGGTTGCGGGTATCCAGCAAGAAAGCTAAGACTTAAGTATTTTTAATAAAACAGCGGCCTTCGAGCCGCTGTTTTATTTTCAGTATTGGGTTCCCATGCTGTGCTTCAAAATCTTTTATTCCCCTATTTATTACTGCTTAAACTTACACTTCATTTTAATTATTTAAAAGATCTTTAAAAATAGTTATTTAAAATATAAACAATAATTGTTATCATTCGCATCAATGAAATTCCCACAAATAAATAGACAGTATTTTCAATGACCAGCAGTCCTCATATGGATCTTACAGCTACTGAAAAATCAGCTGTCCCCAATCCAGTCATCCGATCTAAAAAGAAAGTGCAGCCCAAACTCACGGCTTATCGCTTTATGATTTTCTACCGTTTCATACTTGCTGCTTCAGGCGGATATGCTTTAGCCACTTTTGCAGCCATGGTCATTGCTCAGTACTTCAGTGATTATCAAAGTAGTGCTGCCATATCCGCCACTATGATCGCTTTTCTTTTACAGACAGGGGCTTTCATCTGGGTATTTATGGTCAATAAAACCCTAAAAGCGACGCTGGGCATTTTGGTTCCAGCTGGGTTGTTCTATATCGCTTACCAGTTTTTAGGGAAATAAGATGAGACCAGATGCAAAACCGGAAGGTCCACGCCAGTCAATGTCATGGTTGCATACTTGGGCCAGTTTAATCTTGGGCTGGCTGCTTTATGCGATTTTTCTGACAGGTACATTAAGTTTTTTCCAGAATGAAATTACTATCTGGATGAAACCAGAGTTGCACCAGTCTGTTCCGCAAGCCACCCAGATTGAACAGACCCGAGTAGCACTCGCCTATTTACAGAAAAATCATCCTGATGCGGGTAGCTGGGCCATTCAGCTGCCGCATACTCGTCAGAACTATACTACGCTCAATATCCGTGGCGCTGGTGAAGATCCTCGTGCACGCCGCGGCGGCACACGAATTACTTTGGACAGTGCAACCGGTGAAGTACTAGAAGCACGCGAAACCCGTGGTGGTAGTTTCCTGTACCGTTTTCATTTTGATTTATATGGCATGCCACGTATGTGGGCACGCTGGATTGTCGGGATTGCGACTTTACTGATGATGGTAGGGATTATCAGCGGGATTATTACCCATAAGAAAATCTTTAAGGATTTCTTTACCTTCCGCCCAGGTAAAGGGCAACGTTCATGGCTAGATGCACACAATGCAACCGCGGTATTTGCACTTCCTTTCCATATTATGATTACATTCAGTGGCTTATTGCTGCTGTTATTTACCATCATGCCTTGGGGCGTAAACCAGATTTATGAAAATCGTGGTGCTTTCCTCCAAGATCAGCGTAAAACTTTAGTTCAGGATAATAGTCAGGAAGCTGAATCTCGTGCAGGTCGTAGCGAACGTGGCGGCGAAATGGCTGGACGTGGTGAAGGGCGTACTGAAGCTGAAGAACGTCGTCCTCATGGCGCTAGTGAAGCACGTGGCGAACGAGGTGAAATGGCAGGTCGCGGTGAAGCACGTCGATCTCGTGACGAAAATTCCTCTTCCCGTCCAGCGCCTTTAACCGATCTGGCACCGGTTCTGGCAGCTGCGGACAAAGAATGGAATAACAATCCGGTTGGTACCATCACCATTATTCGGCCAAATACCAGCAAAGCTGAAATCGAATTACGTGCTCTGAATGGTATCAGTGTTGCCTATCGTAGCATGTACCCAAGTCTGGAATTCAACGGCGTAACCGGTGCGCTCAAACCGGATCAAACCGAACTAAAAACACCTTCAGTCTCGAATGGCATCTATAATGTGCTGACTTCACTGCATGAAGCACGCGGTGTGGATCTCGTCCTACGCTGGTTACTGTTCCTGTCCGGTATTGTCGGCACATTGATGATCGCTACTGGTCTGATTCTATGGTGTGTAAAACGCGCACCGCAACAGCAGAAACAGGGCTATAAATCTTTTGGTTATCGTACGGTGGAAGTGACCAATATCGCAGCAATTATTGGTCTGCCTATTGCCTGTGCTGCTTACTTCTATGCCAATCGCTTTATTCCGGTGGAACTGGAAATGCGTGCCAATTGGGAAATCCGTACCTTTTTTATAGTATGGGTGCTGACTTTCTTCTATGCCATGATCCGGACGCATCGTCAGGCCTGGTTAGAACTGCTGGCACTGGCAACTGCTTTATTTGCCCTGCTTCCGGTCATAAATGTCCTGACTGGTGGACAGCCAATCTGGAATACTATAGCGAATGATCAATGGGTCATTGCGAGCTTTGACCTGGCTATGTGGCTACTAGCTGTTGTGTTCTGGCTTGCCTTTAAGAAAGTGAAAAATCACCAAGGCCCGCCTGCTAAAAAGGCCAAGACTACAGCTGTGGAGACTGAAGTATGATGTTTTTCTTATTCATCTGGTCTGTATCTGCACTGGGCTTTATTGCACTGGCGGCTTCGATGTCTAAACATCAAAAACAGATATTTGGCAAAGAACTGGATGCTGGCAAAACCCGACTAGCCACGCTTGCTGGCTGGGGACTGCTGATCATTGCGCTAATTTTTTGCCTGTTTAGCGGTACGATCAGCAATATGGTCAGCTATTGGCTAGGTAGTCTGACTTTTGCAGCATCAGCAGTTGGCCTGAGCCTGACTTACTTTGAATCAAAAATTAAAATAATCAGTATTGGCTTTGTGCTCATTGCATTCATTTCTGGACTAATTTGCGTATTTTAAGCTCAATTTAATTCCTTTTATAAAAAAGCCAGTCTTCGGATTGGCTTTTTTATTTTGAACCTTTTAATCTACATGCAAAGATTTTTGAGATTTTGACATGACCGAGCGTGTTTCTCCCCCTGCCACTCTGGCAAACCGCGCACTGGCAGGCAATGCCGAAGCACAATTTGAGCTTGCCGAACTATATATGCACAGCGAGCATGAAGATGACATCATTCTGGCTGAAGAATGGGCACTAAAAGCAGCGAACGGTGGTCTGGTTGAAGCCATGTACTGGCTCGGTGAAGGTTATACGGTTTATGCCAAAGAAATTGCGGAAGAAGACCCGGAAGATTCTAAAGCTCACTTTGAGTTAGCTTATTACTGGTTGAGCAAAGCCAATTTCGAAAAGCATCCAGCAGCAACATTGGAACTTGCCGGTTTTTACCGTCGTGGTGATGTGGTTGAAAAAAATGTCGAAAAATCCATTGCACTAGTGAAACAGGCAGCTGAATGGGGTGAAGTTCAGGCCATGCGTGACCTTGCCTTTATCTATGCCAATGGTCTTGGTGTGGTCTCTGATGACATACAGGCAGATTACTGGACACAAAAAGCAGATGAAGCTGAGCAGGAAATAGAATAAAGAAAAAGCCCATCGGATGATGGGCTTTTTTATGAGAATTGAATCTGATTTAAGCTTTTAAAAGAATATTTATTTTTCAAAATATTTTGCAAATTTTCTTATTAGTCAGATATTAAACAATTTCAGATTGGAACCAAATTAATTTCCAAGTACAATACCCCGCTAGTCGAGGGATGCTGCGACGTTTTACAGGTACGAAATGTAAAAGCGCCAGGCTCGACGATCGGTCCATCTTTTTCTAGACAGACCAACAACGGCATCCGCGAACTGAATGATCAATTATTGTTTTTTATAAGGAGATCGTGATGAACGCGGTTAATGCTTCATTTACAGATTATAAAGTTGCCGATATTTCACTGGCTGACTACGGCCGTAAAGAAATCAAACTTGCAGAAGCTGAAATGCCAGCCCTAATGGGTTTGCGTAAGCGTTACTCTGCTGCTAAACCACTTGCTGGCGCTAAAATTTTGGGTTGTATCCACATGACAATCCAAACAGCTGTTCTTATCGAAACTTTGGTAGAACTGGGCGCTGAAGTCCGTTGGACATCTTGTAACATCTTCTCAACTCAAGACCACGCTGCTGCTGCCATTGCTGCGTCTGGTGTTCCAGTATTTGCTTGGAAAGGCGAAACTGAAGAAGAATACATGTGGTGTCTTGAACAACAAATCAATGTAAACGGTACACCTTGGGATGCCAACATGATTCTGGATGATGGCGGTGACTTAACTGCACTTGTTCATGAAAAATACCCAGAAGTTCTTGCAAAAATTCACGGTATTACTGAAGAAACCACAACAGGTGTTCAACGTCTGCTTGAAATGTGGAAAGACGGTTCACTTAAAGTTCCTGCAATCAACGTAAATGATTCAGTAACTAAATCTAAGAACGACAACAAATACGGTTGCCGTCACTCGCTAAATGATGCGATCAAACGTGCAACAGATATGCTTTTATCTGGCCGTCGTGCACTTGTCATTGGTTACGGTGACGTAGGTAAAGGTTCTGCACAATCGCTTCGTCAAGAAGGCATGATCGTACGCGTTTCTGAAATCGATCCAATCTGTGCAATGCAAGCATGTATGGATGGTTACGAAGTTGTTTCTCCATACAAAAATGGCGTGCAAACTGGTAAAAAAGAAGACGTAAACGCTGACCTTCTTTTAAATACTGATCTGATCGTAACCACAACAGGTAACTACCACGTTTGTGACGCTGCAATGTTAGATACATTAAAAGCTGGTGCAGTGGTGTGTAACATCGGTCACTTCGACACTGAAATCGACACCAACTACCTACGTGGTTACAAGTGGGTTGAAGTGAAGCCTCAAGTACACCAAGTATATCGTTCAGAAAACGAAAATGATTACCTGATCCTTCTTTCTGAAGGTCGTCTGGTGAACCTTGGTAATGCAACAGGTCACCCTTCACGTGTGATGGATGGTTCATTTGCTAACCAAGTCTTGGGTCAAATGCATTTATTCGCTGAGAAATTTGCTGATCTACCTGAAGATCAAAAACAAGCAGCGATTCGCGTTGAACTTCTTCCTAAGAAATTAGATGAAGAAGTTGCGGCAGCCATGGTTGCAGGCTTTGGTGGTGTGTTAACGCAGTTAACGCAAGAACAAGCGGATTACCTTGGCGTAGCTGTTGAAGGTCCGTTTAAGTCTGACGCTTATAAATATTAATTGATTAATCCCTCTCCCTAACCCTCTCCTGAGCGTGCTTCAAGCACTGCTTTGAAGCTCAGCGCAAGAGAGGGAATATTCATTACAATGTGGATATTTACGAGGGTAAGTCCTCTTCTGAGCCAGTTTCAAGCACTGCTTTTAAACTGAGCGCAAGAGAGGATTCAGGAGAGGTGAAAAATATTAATAAGTATTTATAAAAAGGATTTAAACATGTCGAAACAGATTCCTATTTCTTTTGAGTTCTTCCCAACCAAAACTGATGCTGGTGCGGAAAAACTCAAGATCGTACACCAAGAGCTTCAGCTTTTAAATCCAGAATTTTTCTCGGTGACCTATGGTGCGGGTGGTTCAACTCGTGAACGTACCTTATCGACCATTAATGACTTCAATGGCAAAGGTACACCGGTTGCCCCTCACCTTTCATGTATTGGTGATAGCAAGGAACGTATTGCAGAATTACTGGATTTATATAAATCTCAGGGTATCAACCGTATTGTGGCACTGCGTGGTGATTTACCATCAGGTCAAGTCGGTTTAGGTGAACTACCATACGCGCAAGATTTGGTTCGTTTTATCCGTGAACATTCAGGTGATCATTTCCATATTGAAGTGGCAGCCTACCCTGAAATGCATCCACAAGCAGACAACTTTGACGCTGATATCAAACGTTTCTGTGAAAAAGCTCATGCTGGTGCCAATGCTGCACTTACACAGTTCTTCTTTAATCCAGATGCGTACTTCTACTTTGTAGAACGTATCCAAAAAGAAGGTGTGAATATTCCTGTCGCACCGGGCATTATGCCAATTACCAATGCCAGCAATTTAATCCGCTTTGCCGATGGTACAGGTGCAGAGATTCCACGCTGGATTCGCAAGCAATTGGCAACTTATGGTGACGATACTGCATCCATCAAAGCATTTGGTCATGAAGTGATCGTTAAACTTTGCGAACGCCTGATTGCTGGCGGTGCACCAAGCCTGCACTTCTACACCATGAACACCACTGACCCTACACGTCAACTTGTAAAAGACTTAGGTCTTGCATAAGTTTTGAGGCGGTATTTTCCCTCCTTAATTTATCCTTTTGGGAGAAATACAGAGAGGGCATAAAAAAATACCGTCTTGTTTTGTTCCACTTGAGAGTAATCCTTAAATGCCACGTTTTTTTATTGAAGCAGACTTAAATGTTGATTCCACGGTTGAGTTAACTGAAACCGTTTTTCATCATTGGGTGAAGGTATTACGTGCTCAAGTCGGTGAAAAAGCCACCCTATTTAATGGGCAAGGTGGTGAATATGAAGTTGAACTTGTAGAGGTTGCCAAAAAGTCAGCTACTGTACAAGTCAATAGCTTTAACCCAAGCAACCGCATGCCAAAATTCACAGCTTTACTTGGGCAGGTCATGAGTAAAGGCGACCGTATGGATTATGCCATTCAAAAAGCGGTTGAACTTGGTGTCTCAGAAATTCAGCTTTTAACCTCTGAACGCTGCGAAATGCGCCTCAAGTACGATCGTGACCAAAAAAAGCTCGATCACTGGCAAGCTATTGCTACGGCAGCCTGCGAACAATGTGGTTTGAATATTGTTCCAAAAATTCTCCCTCCGATGTCACTGGAAAACTGGTTGCAAAGTAAACTTCCTCAAACCAAGCTCGTGTTGGCTCCAAATAAAGATGAAGTGGATGTTCTTTACAATGCAACGCCAGACTTGGCATTACTCATTGGCCCAGAGGGCGGACTCAGTGAGGCTGAAATCTCTGCTGCCAATACTCAGGGATTTGTGAACTGGTGTATTGGTGAACGTGTTCTGCGTACCGAAACTGCGCCTGTCGTAGCTTTATCTATTTTGAACTACAAATTTTAATTTCTCTCAATGATCAATTTTACTTTATCGCATTTGTAAAAATTTGTGGGGCTTTTGATTGATTTTTATATATTGGCACTTTAGTCTTAATAAGATAAAAATGAATGACCTATTAAATGATAAAAGTTACTTATTTAAGGGGCTTAATAAAAACAATGCAGTACCACCCTTACGTAGATTAAAGGCATCTTAATCATGATTCATAATCAGGATGATTATATTCAGCAGCAGCTAAACAGTGCACAAATCGTGAATACGATTCGTCACAGTCGATACTTTTTAATTAGTATCCTGCTGGTATGTCTTTATATCTTCTGTATTTACCAGTTACATTATCATCCGGCAGACTATTACCTGAATCTTTGGTTTATTCTTACCGAGATGGTGGTCTGCATGTGCTGGCTGATCAGTACTGTCTACTTTAAACCGAATGAGTTTAAACTGGAAACTGCTCACCGCTGGCTACAAATCCAGTGTCTACTGGTAGGCATCTGTATTTCAACCGGGATTTTTACCCTGTATGTTTATTTGCCGCGTGTAAATCCATCTTTTGAACTGATTGAAGCACTGACCCTGACTGGCTTGCTGATTATGGTGACTCAAGCTTTTGGCCTCACCTATCTCACGCAAAAACTGAGTTATTTCTGCCTGATATTCTTGCCGTCCCTGGTCCCATTCTTCTTTCTGCAGATTACGGAATCCTCTTCACTTAATCCGTTTTTCAGTCTGGCATTGAACTTTTCTGTCATTGTAATTTTGCTGTGTGCCAATAGTACTTACCGTATTCATCAACGTACTTCACGTCTATATGCAGAGAATAATCTGTTAGTAACAAATGCTGAACAGCAAGTTACCTGGACCGATGAACTGTGTAAACAGTTACAAACTGAAGTGAATAAATCCAAAAATATCGAACTTCAGTTACAGCTCAATAATCAGCTGCTGGAACAGAAAGTACGGGAACGTACTTATGATATCGAGCAGATAAATCTTACCTTACAGGACCAGCATCAGAACCTGGAACTTGCGCATGAAATTGCGGGCATCCGCCCGTGGGACTGGAACATTAAAGATCGAACCATTACCCTAACTACGCATACACAAGAAAAAATCCAGCGCAGTTCCGGTCAGCATCAGGCACAACTGCATCATCTGATCCATCCGGATGATCTTCGTCATTTCAAAGATATGATGAAACAACACTTACGCAGTCAGGTAGAGCGCTATGAAGCCACCTACCGCATCCAGAATACCCAAGGGGTATGGGGCTGGGTTCATGATATCGGGCGTGTCATCAGCCGTGATCCAAAAACCAATAAACCCGTACGCATGGTCGGTATTCGCCGTGATATTCAGCAGGAACGTAATTCTCAGGAAGGATTAAAACTTGCAGCCAGCGTATTAGAGCAAGCGGCTGAAGGTATCTTTATACTTAATCAAGAGCTGAGCTATATCGAAGTTAATCCTTTTTTCGAGCAACTTTCTGGTTTTGAACGTCAGCAAATTCTGGGCAAGCACCTGTTTGATATTACGGTAAATACCAAATCTCAGCAGCGCAGTGTACATGCCAATATCATCAAGCAGGTCATGAAGATTGGTTCTTTTGATGGCGAACTTAATGAAAAATTCTTGTCCGGCAAAGAGATGCCACTATGGCTGCATATCAATGCCATTATGGATGATGAAGGCCGTATCACCCACTATATCGGGATTGTGTCAGACCTGACTGAACGTAAGCTTCAGGAACAGCGTCTGTCTTATCTGGAAAATTATGACACCCTGACCGACTTACCAAATCGTTTCTATTATAACTATCAGCTGCACCAGTACCTGGTGACACAAAAAGATTCCATCAAGCAGATGGCGGTGATTCGAATCAATATCGACCGTTTCCGTCCGCTGAATGAATATCTGAGCAACAACGGTGGTGATGAGTTATTACGTCAGGTGGCACAGCGCTTACGCTTAACCAATGCTGAAGCCATGTTTGTTGCGCATTTGAATGGCGATGACTTTGCCATTTTGTATGAAATCTCGCATATTCGCCCTTCCGTGCAGGAACATTGTGAGCATATTGCGAAAGCCTTTAGTCAGCCATTCAATATCTTTGGTCAGGACTATGAAATTACGCTTTCAATGGGGGTAGCTTTTTATCCTGATCATGGCCGTCAACTGGATTATCTCAATAACTGTGCCGAACAGGCACTAAGTGAAGCTAAGAATCTCGGTGGGAATACCATTCACTTTTATTCAAGTGAAAATACTGCCCTGCTGGAACAAGGAATTTTCATTGAACGCGATCTGCGTAAAGCCATCCAGAATGGTGAACTGATCGTCTATTATCAGCCGAAGATCAATCTTAATGACCAGAAGATCTACGGTTTTGAAGCCTTAATCCGCTGGAATCATCCGGAGAAAGGCATTATTCCACCGGGGATGTTTATTCCATTGGCAGAACAGACCAGTATGATTTCGGAAATCGGTCAACTGGTGATACAGCAAACGGCAAAGCAGATCCGTAAATGGAATGACCAGGGTTTCCATAATATCTGTATTTCAGTGAATATTGTGGCGCAGCAACTCCGCCGCGGCCAGTTACTGGATGATCTGGATGAAGCGATCAAACTGAACTGTATTTCTGGTTCGAATCTGGAACTGGAAATTACCGAATCTTCATTGGTAGAAAATTCTGAAACTGTAATGAATGTGCTGAATCAGATCAAGGAACGTGATATCAACATTTCCCTGGATGACTTTGGTACGGGCTATTCGTCCCTGTCTTATCTGGCAGAGTTCCCAATCGATATTTTAAAGATTGACCGCAGTTTTGTATCCAAAATTGGTGAATCCAAACAGGATGCTATTGTCAGTGCAATGGTTGCAATGGGCAAAGCCATGGGAATGAAAGTAGTAGCTGAAGGTATTGAGACAGAGCAGCAGCTAGATTTCCTGCGTCAACTCGGTTGTGATATTGCACAGGGCTATCTGTTTTCCAAGCCGCTTCCTGAACAGCAAGCGACCGAATTTCTTGAACAAAATATGACACCTGAGACTTATACCTATCAGGTATAAATCCAGACCTAAGACCAATTATTTCTTCAAAAAACGGGTGCGTTTGGCTGGGCTAAGCGCACAACTAGTGATATATTCTCCTGTATTCCGCGGTTATGTTACCTGCAATTGGGTAATTATTGATAGATCGAGAGACTAATGGACGAACAATCTTTAAAACAACAGGCACTGTACTACCACGAATTTCCTACCCCCGGCAAAATCAGCGTCACCCCAAGCAAACAACTCGTTAACCAACATGATTTAGCACTAGCTTACTCTCCAGGTGTTGCAGCGCCATGTTTGGAAATTGAAAAAGACCCATCTAAAGCAGCACTGTATACAGCACGTGGTAACCTTGTTGCGGTAGTAAGTAATGGTACAGCGGTTCTTGGCCTGGGTAACATTGGTCCTTTAGCATCTAAACCGGTTATGGAAGGTAAAGGCGTCCTGTTCAAGAAATTTGCTGGCGTCGACGTATTCGATATCGAAATCGCAGAAAATGATCCAGACAAAATTGTCGACATCGTTGCAGCATTAGAACCGACTTTTGGTGGTATTAACCTCGAAGATATTAAAGCACCAGAATGTTTCTATATTGAACAGAAACTTCGTGAACGCATGAACATTCCGGTGTTCCACGATGACCAACACGGTACATCAATCATTGTAGGTTCAGCATTACTCAATGCTTTAATTATCAATGGTAAAAAAATTGAAGAAATCAAGATCGTAGCATCTGGTGCAGGCGCTGCTGCATTGTCTTGCTTGAACCTTCTTTGTGCACTAGGCGCGAAGAAAGAGAATATCATCGTTGCGGACTCACGTGGTTTATTGACTACAAAACGTGAAGGCTTAGATGAATCGAAAAAAGCGTATGTACAAGACATCGAAGGTACTCAGCTTGCTGACGTAATGGACGGCGCAGATATGTTCTTGGGTCTGTCTGCTGCAGGCATTCTGACTCAAGACATGGTCAAGAAAATGGCCAAAGATCCAATCATCTTTGCCTTGGCTAACCCGGATCCGGAAATTTTGCCAGAACATGCCCATGAAGCACGTTCAGACGTGATCATGGCAACTGGCCGTTCAGACTATCCGAACCAGGTGAATAACGCTCTTTGCTTCCCATACATCTTCCGTGGCGCACTCGACGTTGGTGCAACCACCATTAACGAAGAAATGAAGATTGCTTGTGTACACGCGATTGCGCGTATGGCACATGTCGAAGCAGATGCTGCATCTTATGGTGAAAAATCAGCATCATTTGGTCGTGATTACTTAATTCCTCGCCCACTGGATCAACGTTTGATTTTAGAGATTGCGCCAGCAGTTGCTAGAGCAGCGATGGATTCTGGCGTAGCAACACGTCCAATTCAAGACTTCTCTGTATATCATCAACGTTTGTCTGAGTTTGTTTATAACTCAGCATTTATGATGAAACCGATTTTTGCTCAAGCAAAATCAGATCCTAAGCGTATTGCATATGCGGAAGGTGAAGATCTTCGTGTACTTCGTGCTGTACAAATTGCAGTGGATGAAGGCATGGCGAAGCCAATTTTGGTGGGCCGTACAGCAGTAATTGAAGCAAATATCAAAAAATTGGGCTTACGCTTAGAAAACGGGGTAAACATCACCATCGTTGACCAAGAAAAGAATCCAGATTACGAAAAATTTGCCGATGACTACTATAGCATTATGCAGCGTAAAGGGGTAACACCAGAGTACGCACAACGTGAAGCTCGTCGTCGCTCAACACTTATCGCATCTATGCTTGTCAAACACGGCCTTGCAGACGGTATGTTATGTGGTACGTACTCAAGCTACGACATCCACTTGGACTTCGTCAGCAATATCATTGGTAAAAAAGACGGTCACAATACCTTCTTTACTTTGAATGCCTTAATGCTTGAAGAGCGTAACCTGTTTATTGCAGATACCTATATCAACCGTAATCCAACTGCTGAACAGCTTGCTGAGATGACCATTCTTGCTGCTGAAGAAGTACGTCGTTTCGGTATGACACCACGTATTGCGCTATTGTCTCACTCTAGCTTCGGTTCTGACCAGAACGATGCCAGTGCACAGAAAATGCGTAAGGTCTACGACATTCTGTCTGAGATTGCGCCTGAACTGGAAGTTGAAGGTGAAATGCATGGTGATGCGGCACTGGATGAAAATATCCGCCAGTTTGCTTATCCGAACTCACGCTTCAAAGGTGCTGCGAACCTGTTGATCATGCCAAACCTGGATGCAGCTAACATTTCGTTTAACCTGTTAAAAGCAACTTCTGGTAACAATGTGACCATTGGCCCGATTCTGCTGGGTGCAGCGAAACCAGTTCATATTTTAACGCCGACAGCGACTACACGCCGCGTCGTGAATATGACTGCTTTGACTGTTGCAGAAATCCAACAAGCGGAACAAGACGCCCTGTAAGCAAACGCGGCGAACGCCGAGTTTCTTGACTTGAGAAAACCTCTATTCTGTAGCATGATGCTTCTAAGAATAGAGGTTTTTTCATGCAAGTTTATTTAGTAGGCGGCGCAGTTCGAGATCATTTGCTCGGACACCCCTATCACGAAAAAGATTATGTAGTAGTGGGTGCAAGCCCCAATCAAATGCTCAATCTGGGCTATCAACCGGTTGGGAAGGATTTTCCTGTATTTTTGCATCCTGAAACAAAAGAAGAATATGCATTAGCACGTACCGAACGTAAATCCGGCACTGGTTATCATGGTTTTGAATTCCATACCGATACCAGCGTAACGCTTGAACAGGACTTGATCCGTCGCGACCTGACCATCAATGCCATGGCCATGGATGAAGCCGGTCATGTGCATGATCCCTATAATGGTCAACAGGATCTTGCTGACCGCGTTTTACGTCATGTTTCTGATGCTTTTATTGAAGATCCTCTCCGTGTATTACGTGTCGCGCGCTTTGCTGCGCGTTATCATGCAATGGGCTTCCATGTTGCCACGGAAACACTCGATTTAATGCGTCAACTTACTGAATCAGGTGAATTAAATACGCTAACGCCTGAACGGGTCTGGAAAGAAACATCCCGTGCCCTGATGGAATCACATGCGGATATTTATTTTGAAGTATTACGCAGCTGTGGTGCATTAAAAGTACTGTTCCCAGAAATTGATGCCCTGTTCGGCGTCCCGCAACGTCCGGAATATCATCCGGAAATTGACTGCGGCATTCACACCATGATGTCGCTACAACAGGCTTGTCGCCAGAACTATGATTTGGATGTACGTTTTGCTGTTCTGGTGCATGACTTAGGTAAAGCCTTAACGCCTACCGAGGAATTGCCACGTCATATCATGCACGAAGAGCGTGGTGTACAGCCCGTAACTGAATTATGCGAGCGTTTCAAAGTACCAACTTATACCAAACAACTGGCAATTGCAGTCTGTAAAGAACATTTAAAATGCCATCAGGCACTTAATCTGAAACCAGGTACTTTATGGCGGTTATTGCAGCGTCTGGATGTATTACGTCGCCCGGAACGTGTAGAAGCTTTTGTGCAAGCCTGTGAATGTGATTCTCGTGGCCGTTTAGGTCTGGAAGACCGTGCCTATCCACAAGCGCAATATGTGCGGGAAGCCATGCAAGTGGTTCGTGGTATCAAGGCTCAGGATTTACCCGCAGATATTCAAGGTCCTGATATTGGCGAGATGCTGATTGAACGTCGTATCCATGCCTTAGCCGAGCTGAAAGAACGCCATACTGCCTTAATTTAACAAAGCTCCTTCGGGAGCTTTCTTCTTTGTATATATTGATATCTAAAATACTTTTATTCTGCGCACTTATATTCATATTCAAAATTATTAGAATTCATTGACCTCATCTTCCACCTAGAATCGGGTTATCTCTCTTTCGCTTCTGTCTGATAAAAACTTATGAATTCTCTGATTCGTCCTTTGCAACTTGAACAGGACTTGCATGCAATCCATGCACTTACTACACAACTTGGCTATTCCACCACAGTAGAAAATATTCAGCAGCGCTGGCAACGCATTCATCAGGATTCGAATGATTTGACGCTGGTCGTTGAACATGAATAACAGGTCATAGGCTATACAGGTTTAATTCAGAAAGACACTTGGAAATTTGATGGGGGATATTTGCGAATTCAGTCTTTTGTAGTTGATCAGGCTCATCGCGGGCAAGGTGTGGGAAAAGGCTCATTGCAGCGATTGAAGAGTTAGCTAAACAACGTCTTTTAAAATTGATACAAGTAAATAGCGGCAATCGTGAGGAACGTTTAACTGCACATGCTTTTTATAAGAATCTGGTTTTTGATGCTTACAGTATCGATTTTTCGGAAATATCTGGCTTAATCAGCCTGCTCAGATAACAGGCTGATTAGATCAGGAAGAGGATCAGGAAATATCTGCCGGGAAAGTAATTACCTTTTCAAGCTTCATCTGATTGGTGGCGATCATCAACAGACGATCCACCCCAAGTGCGATCCCGGAACATTCCGGCATATTCGGTAAAGCAGCCAACAGATACTCATCAATCGGCATGACATGTAAACCGAGTGAGCTACGCTCTGCATTATCTGCTTCAAAGCGTGAGCGTAACACTTCCGCATCAATCAGCTCATCATAGGCATTCGCCAGTTCCAGACCTTCTATATAAAGTTCGAAACGTGCTGCAACCAGTTCACCATCTTCATCGAGTTTGGTTTTTGCTAATGAAGCAAGTTCAGGCGGGAAATCGGTCAGAAATACCGCTGTGTCAAATCCCAAGCTCGGTTCCACCATATGCGAGAACAACAGGTCAATATAAGCCAGACGATCCTGCCCCAGATCCAGATTTAAACCAACGCGACGGCAGCAGTCTTTTAACTCTTTTAAAGTTGCCTTTAAGGGATTCAGATCCAGTCGATCCATAAAGGCATGCTTATAGCTCAGTACTGTTGGACGAACTTCGCCAAAACGGGCTTTTAATACTACATTCAACAGATCTGAAACTTCAAACATCAGGTCTTTCAGGCTAAAGCCCGGACGATACCATTCCAGCATGGTGAATTCGCTGTTATGTTTACGCCCATGCTCATCATCACGAAACACTTTGCAGATCTGGTAAATCGGGCCACTACCACTTGCCAGCAGGCGTTTCATCGCAAATTCAGGAGAAGTTTGCAGATAATGGGTATTGAGCTTACCCAGTACATGACGTTGTGCTTGCACAGATGCCAGATGCACATCGGTCACACCCGCTTGAGACAAAATCGGGGTTTCTACTTCCAGCACATCACGTTCCGCAAAGAACTGACGCAGCTGTGCATATAAATGAGCACGTGCGCGCATCGCATTTACATCACAGCTCGGTTGATAAGCAATCGTCATGCTTTCGGTCCTCCATGTGCCGCCCATTCACGACGTAACGGATAGGTCTTACGTAAATGGTCAAAAGCCTGTTGATCGACTTTAGCGTCTTTTAAGCAAGCACGCAGATTGGCATCGTCACGTTGGATATCATAGATTTCACCCAGGTGCTGTTTGAGAGCTGCTTTTAAGTCCCGCCCTGCAAAATATGGCACACATTCTGGTAACTGGCTTTCAAACTGCTTATTAATTTCATAGCCAAAATGACGACAGAAAGCCTCATAAATCATTTGTGTACCACGCGCCTTACCTTCCAGACTATAACCGGCAATATGTGGCGTTACCAAGCTGACCAGATCCAGCACTTCAGCTGAAATCACCGGTTCATGTTCAAATACATCCAGTACCACCTGACGCTGAGTTGCCCTGATATCAGCGATTAATGCTGCTTCTTCAACGACTGGTCCACGCGCTGAATTGATCAGGATAGTTTCAGGCTTCATTTGGGCAAAGGCATCTGCATTGATCATATGATAAGTCGGATGCTCACCCTGTTTGGTCAAAGGAACATGAATACTGATCGCATCAGATTGCGCCAATAAGCTTTGCAGATCAACCTGTTCAATATGGTCTCGTTGTACAAAAGGATCACAACCGATCACACGCCAGCCTAGCAGGGCTGCCATATAAGCCAGTCGCGTACCCACGTTGCCTAGCCCAATAATTCCCAAGGTAAAATCGGGGCCAGCATCCAGGAGTGCTGGACGAAGTTTTAATAAGGCAGTAATCACGTACTCAGCTACGGCTTGGGCATTACAACCGGCGGCATTGCTCCAGGCAATTCCCTGCTGTTCAAGTGCAGCAATATCCAGATGATCCGTACCAATCGTGGCACTACCAACAAACCTGACCGAGCTGCCTTCCAGTAGCTGTGAATTGACTTTGGTCACTGAACGCACCAGTAGGACATCTGCATCCTGCACATCTGCCGCAGTCAGTGTACGGCCTGCACAATGCTGAATCTCGGCAAATTCTGCAAAGAAATAATCGGTAAATGCCAGATTTTCGTCTGCGACAATTTTCATAATGCCTTCCAACAACACAATGCCGTTATCTTAACGCGTGATGCTGCTGATGACCATTCAGTTATGTGGCCTTCTATTTTCTTAAGTGATTAAAAAAACCGAAGACTGGCTTCGGTTTAAGTAGAAAAAAATATTAATAGTTTAGGAAGCCGCAGATACAACATGATCAATAATACCCTGCGCATTGAGCGCGGCAATTTCTTCGGGACTACGGAACTGGGACAGAATCTGCTGGGTATGTTGTCCCAGTTTTGGCGGTGCATGACGATATTGTACAGGTGTATCCGACAGCTTGATCGGTGAACCAATCATTTTAAACTGGGCGTTTAAAGGATGTGGTAAATCCACCAGCATTTCCCGTGCAGCAACTTGGGGCTCATTCAAAGCATCTTCAATCGAGTTAATCACACCGACGGGGACTTTGACCGCGTGAATGGCATCAACCCAGTCTTTGGCATTCTTTGCAAGAAAATATTCTGATAATAAGGGAATCAGTTCATCACGATGTATCACCCGATCCTGATTGCGCTGGAATTTTTCATCCTGCAAAAGTTCAGATAACTCAATTGCCATGCATAAATCCCGGAATTGCTTATCATTGCCACAGGCGATAATAAATTCCTTATCTTTGGCTTTAAAGGTTTGATAAGGCACAATATTGGGATGATGATTTCCCATTCGTTTTGGTGCCGTGCCTGAAGTTAGATAGTTCATCCCCTGATTGGCCAAAGCAGCTACCTGTACATCCAGCAAAGACATATCAATATATTGACCTTTACCTGTATGATGACGAGCCAACAGCGCAGCCTGAATGGCAATGGTCGCATACAGCCCGGTTTGAATATCCACAACCGCTACACCGACCTTCTGTGCTCCACCACCCGGGACATCATCTGCTTCACCGGTAATGCTCATCAGACCTGACATACCTTGAATAATAAAGTCATAACCCGGCTCTTCGGCACGAGGCCCGTTCTGACCAAAGCCAGTAATCGAACAATACACCAGCTTCGGATTAATGGCCTTTAAGCTTTCATAATCCAGCCCATAGCGCGCTAATGCACCCACTTTATAGTTTTCAATCACCACATCGGCAGTTTTGGCAATATCCCGGATGAGTTCCTGTCCTGGTTCAGAGGCAATATCGACAGTGACCGAATATTTATTGCGATTGGCACACTGAAAATAGCCTGCCTCACGGGTATTTTCACCAGATGGCGTTTTCATCCACGGCGGTCCCCACATGCGGGTATCATCCCCTACACCTGGACGCTCGATCTTAATCACTTCAGCACCCAGATCTGCCAGAATTTGTCCACACCATGGTCCTGCCAGCACTCGGCTTAAATCCAGTACGCGTATTCCTTTTAATGCACTCATGCTCAATCCTTTTTTCATTGGCTAGGAAACCCAGCCTTTATAATGTTGATGATTACTGACTTGCAGTCGCTGGACGAGTTGGTTTCTTCGCAGTCACCGATCCAACTGAATCGCCATGTTCTGCTTCAGCCGGCTTCACCAGGCTAGACTGTTGTGGATCATATTGACGCTCACGAATAAACAGTCCTGGAATCACCCCGGCAATAAAGTACGCAGTTCCCATCACGATAAATGCCATGGTGAATGAACCACCTGCGGCGATAAAACCGATAGTTGCCGGTGCAATCGCAGCACCTAGACGGCCCATGTTATAGGCCCCACCAATGGCTGTACCGCGTACATCAGTTGAAAAGGTTTCAGCCATATAAGTTGCATTGACACCGTATGGAATTCCGTAAAGGAAACCGAAAGTAATCAATAAGTAGGCAATATTGGTTGGGGTGTTATAGAAAATGATGATTGGCAGGAAAGCCGCTGTACTGACCGTACCAAATACAAAGGTAATACGACGTCCAAATTTATCCGCTGCATAACCGGCAATAATTTTGCCCAGAATCATGGCGGTATAAGCACCGACCATATAGCCAGTCAAGGCTTTGAAATTCATATTGAGTTCGGTTTCCAAATAGGTCGGCATCCAGTTATTGACACCGTAATAACCGAACTGCAGAAATGCGGCAGTTGTCATCCATAACAGGAACATACGGCGATGCGAGTGATGACCAAAGATACGCTTATAAATGCTTTCTGATGGTTGTTGAGCAGTAACTGTTGTTTCTGGATTTTCCAGTTTCAGCGCTTTACGTTTCGCCTGCTCGATTTTCGCTTCCTGCCAGGATGCTGGCTCTGGCACAAAACGCATAAATAGCAATGCAAAAGCGGCGGGAATGATTGTCACGTAGAACAGCATGCGCCAGCCATAGTCTGGAATAATCGCACCTGCCATCAAAGTCGCCACGATATAACCGACAGTTTGACCCGTCTGTAAGGTACCCAATACTGTAGTGCGGTATTTGGTCGGTACATATTCTGCCATCAAGGTATTACAGGCCATGTACAGTGAACCCAGGCCGAATGCACCAATAAAGCGAAGTACCATGAATTGCTCATAGCTTTGAGTGAAACCCAAGATACAGGTCATAATTGAGAAAAACACGACTGACCAAGCGATGGTTTTTACCCGTCCAAACTTGTCGCAGGCCCATCCACCGGTAATCCCGCCAAGTGCCATTCCGGCCAAAGAGGCACTCCCCAGCATTCCGGCCTGAAACGAAGTCAGGCCAAATTCTGCTTTGAGACTGGTCAAGCTAAATGACAGCAGCATGATGTCTACACCGTCAATCACGAGCGAGACGAATGCGAAGATAAATGCCAGTTTCCAGGTATGGGCATGAATGCGATGAGCTGTGCCGACATTATTCGGTAGCTTTATACCCAAGGCAACGGCGTCCTGATGGAGACTATTTTGATTTTCGTTGTTCATGTATTACCTCATTTTCCCAAATGAGTCATCGACATTCCTCTGTCTTCAGGTTTACAGCAGCGTTCTTTATTCTTTTTCTGCTTACATCTTATGAACTTCTGCTTATTAATACTGAGAATGACAAGAAAGCTTCACGATGAATCCTTTATTTAAGTTATTGACCGGTTTTTAGGGACAAAAGCCCTAAGGATGCTCAACCCTGAGCATCCCGAATTTAGAAAATAAATTAATTAGAAAAAGCTGCGATACCTGTTTGGGCACGACCGAGAATCAAGGCATGTACGTCATGGGTACCTTCATAGGTATTCACCACTTCCAGGTTGACCAGATGACGTGCCACACCAAATTCATCAGAGATGCCGTTACCGCCCATCATGTCACGCGCAACACGAGCAATATCCAGGGCTTTACCACAGTTATTTCGTTTGATCAGTGAAGTTCCTTCTACCGAAGCAATCCCTTCATCTTTCATACGGCCAAAACGTAAAGCAACCTGTAAGCCAAGCGCGATTTCAGTTTGCATATCCGCCAGTTTTTTCTGAATTAGCTGGTTGGCTGCCAATGGGCGACCAAACTGTTTACGGTCCATGGTGTATTGATGCGCCGTATGCCAGCAGAATTCAGCTGCGCCCATCGCACCCCAGGCAATGCCATAACGTGCACTGTTCAGACAGGTAAATGGTCCACGTAAGCCACGAATTTCCGGAAAGGCATTTTCTTCTGGAACAAATACATTATCCATCACGATTTCACCGGTGATCGAAGCACGCAGACCCACTTTGCCGTGAATCGCTGGTGCAGATAAACCTTCCCAGCCTTTTTCCAGAATAAAGCCACGGATATCCCCAACATTACCTTCAGCAGAGACTTCTTTCGCCCAGACCACAAATACATCGGCAATCGGACTATTGGTAATCCACATTTTTGCGCCAGTTAAGCGGTAACCACCATCAACTTTCTTAGCACGGGTAATCATGCTACCCGGATCTGAACCATGATCTGGTTCAGTCAGGCCGAAACAGCCGATATATTCACCAGTTGCCAGTTTTGGTAAATACTTCTGTTTCTGTTCTTCAGAGCCAAATTCATTGATTGGCACCATCACCAGCGAGCTTTGTACGCTGGCCATAGAACGGTAACCTGAATCGACACGTTCAACTTCACGTGCAATCAGGCCATAGCTGACATAGTTCAACCCGGCACCACCATACTGTTCAGGAATCGTCGGTCCTAGCAAGCCGAGCTCACCCATCTCACGGAAAATATTCGGATCAGTCTGTTCATGACGGAATTGTTCCAATACACGTGGTTGAAGTTTACCCTGACAATAAGCGCGTGCAGATTGCATAATCATGCGCTCTTCTTCTGTCAGTTGCTGCTCCAGTAAAAATGGGTCTTGCCAGTCAAAATAGTTTTTCTGGGCTTTTTTTGTATTAACCATTTGATTCATCGCATCCTCTGCTTAGCTGTCTATTGTTCTCAATCTTCTGACTTGATCCTAGGCAGGAATGAAACAGCTTTCAAACGAGCATTTAGCATGTAGATATGCGTTAATTGCATAACTGAGATATGAGCCTTTCAATCAACAAATTTGTAAGCCTGATTAACTCAATGCTGTAGACCAAAGTTGTATATAGGTTTACGTTTAATATGTCATTTTGTGATAGGACGATATTTTCAGGGAGGAAATTATGCGCCGAAAAATCCCTTCTACCCAAAGCCTCATGTGCTTCGAATCTGCAGCACGCCATTCCAGTTATACCCATGCTGCACAGGAGCTCTTTCTGACTCAGAGTGCGATCTCACGTCAGATCCAGCATCTGGAAGAATTACTCGAGGTACAATTGTTTAGCCGTACGCGTCATGGCGTGGAACTGACCGCAGCAGGACAGCAATATTATGAAAGTATCAAACCTTTATTAATAAGTCTGGAACAAGCTACGCTGGATGTCATAGAACATAAAGGTCAAGGCGGTACGCTGAAACTGGGGGTTGTTCCTACTTTTGCAACCCGGTGGCTATTACCTAAGCTACATCGTTTCCAGCAGCGTCATCCGGAAATTACTGTACATCTGGAAACCAGCACACGCCCCTTCCTGTTTCATGAAACTATCTTCGATGCTGCCATTTATGCAGGTACACCAGAACAGGTCGCACAGTGGCCCGGGATTACCAGCCATTTCCTGATGCATGAAGATGTGGTTGCTGTCTGTTCACCCAGTCTCATCAAAACACATTTAAAAATGAAGGTAACAGCTGATACACCACATTTAATACTGAGTGCTGAACAGCTATTACAGTTACCGCTTTTACAACAGACGACCCGCCCCACAATCTGGCAGGACTGGTTCGAATTGCATCAGGTAAAACATCCAAATCCTTTAGGCGGACAGCGGCATGAATTATTTTCTATGCTGGCCGTTGCAGCCAAACATGATATGGGAATGGCCTTGATTCCACAGATGCTGATTGAAACAGAACTCGCCAGTGGAGAACTGGTGAAAATTTCTGATCAGAAACTGGAACGACGCCGGGCCTATCACCTGATTCATGCTCATAATGAACATTCCACGCTCATTGCCAGATTTGTAAACTGGATGAAAGAAGAACTACAGCAAGAACCCATTCAGACTAAATCTGAAGTCCCATAAAAAAACCCCAATCTTTCGACTGGGGTTTTGCAAATCTGGCGGAAGCGGTGAGATTCGAACTCACGGAGGGGTATAAGCCCTCGTCGGTTTTCAAGACCGGTGCATTAAACCGCTCTGCCACGCTTCCATGGGCGCCATCATATAAATAAAAATCCGGCTTGGCAAATATTTTTCAAAAATTTAGCTATCAAATGCACAAAATAAAATCAATTCGGTCAATTTGCTGAATTTTCAGGCTTTTCATAGCGGATGGTATTGATGAACCAGACTTTCTTACCGGAGGGTGTTATTACTTCTGCTTCATCATCAACCTGCTTGCCGAGCAGCGCACGTGCCATTGGCGAATCAATCGAAATATGCTGTGGATGGTGGTCATAAATTTCATCAACTCCCACTATGCGTAAAGTCTTTTGTTCTCCGGCTTCATTTTCAATTTCGACCCAAGCACCAAAGTAAACCTTCCCTTCCTGCTCAGGTGAAAAGTCAATGATCCGTAGCTCTTCCAGACGTTTGCCCAAATAACGGACACGACGGTCGATCTTGCGTAACAGCTGCTTGTTGTACTGGTAGTCAGCGTTTTCAGAACGGTCGCCGAGGCTGGCGGCCCAGTTCACTTTTTTAGTGATTTCCGGTCGTTCTTCATGCCACAGATATTTAAGTTCTGCCACTAATTTGTCATGCCCACCACGGGTAATCAAATTGGATTTCATCGTTTTCTTACACCACTCATGACATCGTTTTCTTTGCTAACTGCCCTATTTTATTGGCTATTTTAACAAGCAAACATAATACTAAAAAAATTTTCTAATGATTTTAAATACTTAAATTACATTTTTAAACATTTTTGCGTACAAAATTTGACAATCTATTTTTTGATCATTACCATGCGCACATCTGATTAACTTTGTTTATTTTTTAATCTGTGTAGTTTTTCTACACATTGCCGTTTAATCCCAAGTCATTTTGAATGACGTCATGACTGCCCAACCCTAATTGAATTTATCAACTTTAAGAAAGTTCTGTGGTGTCTTTTGCCTAAAACTTTCGAGGGCATAAATTACTTGTAGCGGAGACAACATGCACAGTAGTTCATCTTCTGGGTCGAGGCTTTGCCTAAGATCTTTATTTTCCTCTCTCCCTGTAAAAATTCTTGTATTGAGCACTGCGCTTGTTCCATTCCACGCCATCAATGCAAGTAAAACACCGGCACACCAGTTTGATAGTGTCGTCAACAGCAATAAGCTTACTGTTGTTGCTGTGAAGAGCCCGACCACAGTGTTTGAAGAAGGTGGTCACCTGCATGGTTTTGGTTATGATTTGGTTCGTAACTATGCCAAAAACATGAATGTAAAACTGGATTTCAAAACAGTGAGCGATGATGCCACTGCATTGAAAATGGTTGCTCAAGGCAAAGCCAACATGGCAATGACTACAAGCAGTATCAGCAGCATTGAAGCGCGTAAACTGACGTCATTCTCTGCAACTTGTGGTGATGGCAGTTCCCTGTCGTCTAAAGGCCTGAATGCCAACCTGAACTGGGTTTTCAAATCAGCCAATGATCCATTGAGCCAGACTGCAAGTAATTTCGTATGTAACAGCAAGCAAAGCGGCGCAATCAATCAGCTCGCTTCCTTTTACAATCAGAATGTAGTCGAGGAGCATTTCAGGGATAATATCCATCAGGATCTTAGCCAGCGCCTCCCCATTTACAAGGCCAGCTTCCAGCGATCTGCACAGCAATACGGCCTGGACTGGCATCTGCTCGCCGCGATCGGCTACCAGGAATCTTATCTCAAGCCAAACTCCGTGTCCCCGACCGGTGTCCGTGGTCTGATGATGCTGACAAGCTCAACCGCAAAGGCAATGGGTGTAAATAACCGTACCGATCCTGTTCAAAGTATTGAGGGCGGTGCAAAATACTATGACAAGATGCTGTCACGCTTTGAGCATATTCCTATGCCAGACCGTAACTGGTATGCCCTAGTAGCCTATAACATGGGTCCAGGTGCAGTTCAGAAAATTCAGAACAGTATCCGTAACCAGGGGAAGGATCCGGATAACTGGGTAAACCTGTATAGCTATCTGGAGCATAACAAAGCCAGCAATGGCCGTTATCGTCAGGCATTGCAATATGTAACCCGTATCCGTTCTTATCTGGAACAGATTAAAAGTTCAGAGCTTGTGAATATCTGATTTATTCAAACCATAAAAAAAGCTTACCCTTGGGTAAGCTTTTTTTATGCAGATAGGATTGATCAGGTTGTTTGCTCAAGCACTTTCTTGAACAGATCTTTTTGCTCTTGGCTTGGTTTTGCAGTTTGCAACGCCATCAGCTGAGACATATCCCCCTGAACCTTGATCTTACCGGTCATGAATGCTTGCATTGCAGCAGCCATGTCAAACTCAAGGAATACTTTACGCAGAGTTTCTGCATCCATGTTCAGCGTAGTCTTCGCATTTGAAGACAGACCTTTTTTGATCGCTCCACCATCTAAAGATAATTCAGTATTACCTGTAGCGTCCGCAACCACCAGGTTGATTGCAAGATTCGCAAGCGCTGGCGCCAGGTTTAGGTCACCTGCTTGAGCAGTCAGAGTTTCTACAGTTGAAAACCAATCATCAGTTAAAAAAGCAGGCATGATCTTTCCTCAATTTATTAGTTCGTGTGTGTCGTCTATCCAGACAACATCATTGTTGACGCTATTGCGCTTGCAGATTGTTATAACATGATCATTTGTCGAATGGCTAACGAATTTTGTACGCAGCGTTCAATTTTTGTCATTATCTTTCTGTTTTTATGTACATAGCCTTGATTGATAAGGCTTGACAGGCATTCAACTTGAATGAATACCCGTCAAAAAGGTCTTAATCCGCAGCAAAACCGAGGTTGACCATATTAATTCGCTTACTCTCGCCTTCTACTGCTTCTTCAGTTGAGCAAGAATCTTTAAAGTCGAATTCACGTTGGCTATCGAGTGCCTCGAAGTCAAACAGTTCGCGGTCAGCCAGTTGTGACGGTGAAACATTTTGCAGTGCACCAAAAATGCTGTGCAGACGTTTCGGATGAGCTTTATCCCAGTCACGCAGCATGTCATTAATAATGGCACGTTGCAGGTTTTCCTGAGAACCACACAGGTTACATGGAATGATCGGGAACTGACGCATCTCGGCATATTTGATGATGTCCTTCTCTTCCACATAAGCCAGTGGACGGATCAGGATGTTCTTCTTGTCTGAAGACAACAGTTTTGGTGGCATCGCTTTTAAGCTGCCGCCATGGAACAGGTTCAGGAAGAACGTTGCCAAGATGTCATCACGGTGATGACCGAGCGCAACTTTGGTCGCACCAATTTCTTGCGCGAAACCATACAGCGAGCCACGGCGCAGACGAGAACATACGGCACAGTAAGTCTTGCCTTCAGGCGTCAGTTTCTTGGTAATGCTGTAAGTGTCTTTTTCCAGGATGTAATACGGAATGTTATTTTCTTCAAGATAACGTGGTAATACATCTTCAGGGAAGCCCGGCTGTTTCTGGTCCAGGTTTACTGCAACTACATCAAAGTTGATAGGTGCGATACGCTTGAACTGCAGCATGATATCTAACAAGGTATAGCTGTCTTTACCACCAGAAATACACACCATGACCTTGTCGCCATCTTCGATCATTTTAAAGTCACGAATAGCGTGTCCGACCTGACGGCGAAGCTTTTTCAACAAACGGTAATAGGCAGAGCTTGTTGGCAATTCTGGTTTGAAATTAAATCCTTGCTCGGATTCAACTGGCGAGTACATAGACGAGAATAACCCATAAATAAAAATACCGCGCAATTTTATCCGATTCGGGTGCTTCTCGCATCAAAAGAATTTATTTTCCTGTTATTGAAGTAATACTCTAAACTTCATGTTTTATTTAGATTGATAAATTGAACGAAACAGTTCATTTTTTATCCAGGATGCTTATGTTTTGAACTTTTCCACAGTTTTCCACAAAACCTGTGGATAACTTTGTGGATTTAAAACGACTTGACAGCTTTATCGGCCCCAAAAATAAGGGTTCTATTTAAATTGATCATTTTTTAACCAATTTATTTTATATTTAGAATCAATTATTTAAGTGTGTCAAGAAAGCCATATTAAAAAAAAATAAATATTTTTTTTGGTTAGTTCTTCAACATTAGGGACTTGCATTTACAAACTTGTTTATAAATGCGTCGCTCATCACTTTTCATTACAGTAAATTTTGTTAAACTCTGTAGTAAGTTTTGGGGACAAATGTTCAATACATATACTTACAATGAATAAAAATTTGTGGTTTAAGGGGACTTCTGTACTAAGTTGTCTTTATATTTTGATGGGAACTGCTGCTTTTTCGCATGCAGGTCAGACGATCTATCAAATGAAAGATAGCAATGGTGTTACCCTGCTGACGAATAATAAAGGTCGCTACAGTAATCTAAAAGTAGAAAAAAAGACCTATTACCCGGACAGTAACATTCATAGCTATAGCAACTGGGGCTCAAGTGAGGCTTCGGTATTGCCGAGCTATAGCAAAAACAAAAATGCCTTTGATTCAATTATCCGTGAGGCTGCACAAAAGCACGGTATTTCTGAAGGTCTGATCAAGGCTGTGATGCATACTGAATCTGGCTTTAATGTCCATGCCCGTTCTCCAGTCGGTGCTCAGGGACTAATGCAGCTCATGCCTGCTACCGCACGCCGCTTTAATGTATCTAATGCTTATGATCCGCATCAGAATATTATGGCAGGTGCCAAATATCTGGCCTGGCTAATGAAACGTTTTAATGGCAATACCGCTTTAGCACTGGCAGGTTATAACGCTGGTGAAGGCAATGTCAGCAAATATGGCGGTATCCCGCCCTTCCGCGAGACGCAAGACTATGTACGCCGTGTGACCAGCCGGTATCACAATCTATATTCCAGTGGTGTTAATCTGACCGCCGCTGCGGCACCGGTTGAAACCGCCAAGATTCTGGCCAGCTCTGCCAATTATAAAACGTCGGCAGCGCCTACCATTAAAGCCAGCAATTATCAGCGTCAGATCATTGCCAATGCAGATGGCAGCTTCACTGATGCGCCTGCCGGTTCTTATGCCACCGCACATGCCACTGCATCCGCCAGAATATATATCAACGATTAAGCCCTTCCTCTTCATCATTCATCCTAAGTTTTGGTTGATCATGGTGATGAGGTAAATTCTGGGTAATTTACTATTTTTTTTCTTGAAATTTGAGTCATTTCACCTCATATTGAGGGTAATGATTGTAATTTGCTAATCAGATTATTTTTCTATAATAAGAGGATTTCTCAATGATGCGGATTGGTTTGTTTTTGCTAACCAACCTCGCGGTACTGGTTGTAGCTGGCATTATCTTGTCACTCTTCGGTGTCGGTAGTTACCATGGCGCGGGTGGCTTGAATCTAGGCAACCTGCTAGTGATCTGTTTTGTGTTCGGTATGGTGGGTTCTTTAATCTCACTATTCATGTCTAAATGGATGGCGAAGAAGACTACTGGTACTGAACTGATTGATCCGAATGCTCCTCGTAACCAGGCAGAAGCATGGTTATTACAGGAAGTAGCACAGCTATCTCAGCGCGCTGGTATTAAAATGCCAGAAGTGGGTATTTTCCCATCTTACCAGTCAAATGCTTTCGCGACCGGCTGGAACAAAAACGATGCACTGGTGTCTGTTTCTACAGGCTTGCTAGAACGCATGAACAAAGATGAGTTACGTGCTGTACTTGCCCATGAAATTGGTCATGTTGCCAATGGTGACATGGTAACACTTGCTCTGATTCAGGGTGTGGTCAACGCCTTCGTCATGTTCTTTGCCCGGGTTGCTGGTGATTTTATCGACCGTAACGTATTTGGCCGTGAAGATGGTGAAGCACCAGGAATTGCTTTCTTCGTGATTACCATTGTGCTTGATATCGTATTTGGTATCCTGGCATCCGCTATCGTGATGTGGTTCTCACGTCATCGTGAATACCGTGCCGATGAAGCCGGTGCACGTTTAGCAGGTAAACAGGCCATGATTTCTGCGCTATTACGCTTACAGGCAGAATCTGAAATGCCAGATGCCATGCCGAAAGAAATGAAAGCCTTTGCAATTTCAGCAGGTCAAGAACAAGGTTTCAGCTTGGCTGCATTGTTCCAGACACATCCAACGATTGAACAACGTGTAGCCGCTTTGCATCAGCTTGATTGTCCTTAATCTACTGAGCACAACGCTATACCGAAAAGCCTCCTGACAGAGGCTTTTCTTTTATCTATACTTTTGTGTTTAAGCAGTTTGACTGATCCATTGGTACAGGGCCATCCCACCCCAGCCAATTGCCAGTACAAACAGAATCAGGAAAATGGTACCCAGAATATCCGGAATATGAATCCAGATCCAGGCAACCACTGGATTGCGCCAGAATGCAGACTGCTGCTGTTTCTGTTCTAGTTTTTCATGCAGAAAAGGATGTACCACATGCCGATCCGTGTGGATCTGGTATTCCTCACGGATATGATCATGCACGATATCCAAGGCCTTACGGCTAGGACGGATAAAAATATCGAAGATGGTTCCAGCCACGGGAATAAAACCGACCACGGCATCCATGGTTGCCAATTTAATGACCGGATTCAGTTTGGACTGTGGCACGCCGATCTGACGTGCCTTATAAATGGCATAACAGGTCAAGGCAAAACCAGCCAGATCTCCCGCCACAGGTACGGTACTGAGTGCAGCATCAGCACCAACACCCTGCTTGGTAAACGGAATCCGGACTACGGAGTCCATCATATTGGCAAACTTGGCCAAATCCCGTTCCAGGCGAATGACTTCCTGTTGTGTCAGTTTTGGTGAGTTGCTGTTGTCTGTCTCAATCATCGGAACAACCCGTTTATCATTGTGTAATGATTCAGCCTAACCTAATTAGATATTAAAAATATAGCGTAATTTTATTAACTTAAAACAAAAGTCTGGATGCCACGAACAAATACACCACCACCCCACTGGCATCGCAGATCGATGTCACCAGGGGCGCTGAAGCACTGGCAGGATCGAGTTTCAGCCTATTCAAGATAAATGGCAGACTCATGCCAATCAGACAACCAAGCAAAACAATCCCGGTCATACTGATGGCAAGTACTACAGCAACCATCAGATCGCCCCGGATATAACCCAGAATCGAAACAGCACAGGCCATAGTTAGACCAAGACACAGCGCCACCAGAGACTCCCGTCCAACCAGACGGAACCAGTCTGTAAACTGTACATCGCCAGTTGCCAATGCCCGGACCATCAATGTAGCAGACTGAGAACCTGCATTCCCGCCACTTCCCACCAGCAGTGGCAGGAAAAATACCAATACGATATGTTCCGCAATGATGTCCTCATATTTGGCAATACCAAAACTGGATAGCAAACTGCCAAACACCAGCAGTACCAGCCAGAATACCCGCTTTTTATACAGCGATAAAATCGGCACAGTTTTGATACTGTGTTGATCTAGCGGTGATACCGCACCTGCTTTTTGGAAATCCTCCGTGCTCTCGGCCTCGGCAATATCCATGGCATCGTCATAAGTCACAATCCCGACCAGTTTTTTGGACGTATCAACAATCGGCAAGGCAATAAAGTCGTAATAGGCCAGCGTGCGTGCAATCTTTTCCTGATCTTCATCCACCGTGCCATAAATCACTTCTTTCGTCATAACCTCGGCAATAGTCGCGGTAGGCAGTGCCTGAATAATCTGACGTAATGAAATTACCCCCAGCAGATGTAGCTGTGAATCTACAATATAGATCAGATACAGCGTGTCATGATTTCCAGCAATATCACGTAGCGTTTCAATTGCCTCGTTCATGCTGAGTTCAGGAGGCAGCGTCAAATAATCCGAACTCATCAATGCACCGGCAGTTTCCTCCGGATAGGCATGGAGTACTTTTAGTACCTGACATGACTGTGCTGAAAGCTTGCCCAGCAATTGCTGCTGTACCGAAAGAGGCAGCTGTTTATACAGGTCAATAAAGTCATCCGAATGCATTGCATCCAGTAAGGTCACCAGTTCTTCGAGAGATAATGATGCCGTAAGCTGAAGCTGCTGATGCAGAGGCAAGTATTCAAAGACTTCTACCGGGCGTTGCAGCTGCTCAAAGTGATGCTGCCGTTCAGCTGGTTTCAGCTCGGCTAATAGCCTTGCCTGATCGGCGATATTCAATTGTGCCAGCTGCTGGTCTGCACCTGTCTGATGCAATTTTAATAATTCCCGTACCTGTTCAACTTGCTGATCCATCTGCGCGCTGCTGCCCTCTTGTTATCATATATTTTTATATTCTAGTTTCATTCACTATGCCTCAGCTGAGTGAAGCATGGTGTTACTTCATTGATCTTTATAGCTGAAGGTAGATGATCTTAATTCAGTGCCTGCTTTTTCTTCTGAAACAGGCTACGGATCATCACATACATAAATGGAATAAAGATCAGCACCAACACAGTTCCAAAGATTACCCCACCCAGAACACTGACTCCGATTTCCTGACGGCTGACCGCCCCGGCACCAAAGGCAAAAACCAGTGGCAGAATCCCGGCACCAAAGGCCAACGACGTCATTAAAATTGGACGTAGACGCAAGCTTGCACCTTCCAGCGCTGCCGCGACAACGGATTTGCCATGCTGCTCTGCCAAGGCAGCAAATTCCACAATCAGAATGGCGTTCTTACAGGACAAACCAATCGTGGTCAGTAAGGCTATCTGGAAATAGATATCATTTGGAAAGCCTGCGAAATAACTGAAAATGATATTCCCACCAATACCCAGCGGAATTGCTGACATTACCGCAGTTGGAATACTCCAGCTTTCATAGAGTGCAGCCAGACACAGGAAGATAAAGCCAATCGAAATCGCATACAGCCAGATGGCCTGATTGCTGGATTGTTTTTCTTCGAAGGACAATCCACTCCAGGTCACATCAATACCTTTTTGATCGGCCACTAATGCTTCTACATCCCGCATTGCTTCACCGGTACTGGTATCTTTGGTGACATCAGCTTCCATCTGCAAAGCGGTATAACCCATAAAACGATTTACCACTTCCGGACCACCGCTCCAGTCTACCGTCGCAAAATTACTGAACGGTACCATCTGATTCTGGTCATTGCGCACATGCCACATCGCCAGATCTTCAGGTTTGGAACGGAATTCTGCATCACCCTGCATCATTACCCGTTTAATCCGGCCTCGGTCGATGAAGTCATTGACATAGTTACCCCCCCAGGCAGCAGAAAGTGTACTGTTGATTGCGGATTGGGTCAGACCATTGGCCATGGCCTGTTTCTGGTCAATATTAACCTTTAATTCAGCCTTCTCCGGATTGGAGCTCTTACCCAGATTTTCAAACGTTGAATATTGTTTGGTTTTTTCTTCCAATTCTTTAAATTGCTGTTCCAGATATTGGCGGACATTTCCCTCTATATCCCGGATCCAGAATTCCAGTCCATCGGTTTGTCCCAGACCGCTGACTGAAGCTGGCATATTAATATTGACCTGTGCATCCTTAAAACCACGGAAATGTTTTAAGGCACGTTCACGAATAGCTTGCGCAGTATTTTCCTCGCCAGGACGATCATCCCAGTGTTTCAGTGCCACAAAACCGGTTGCCAGGTTCTGACCGGTACCCGAGAAGTTACGGCCATAACGCATCATCACCAGATTGATATTGTCTTTTTCCTGTTCCAGGAAATATTCACGAATCTTTTCTCCGGTGGCCACCGTATTCTTTAGCGGCGCACCTTCTTGCAGGCGCACCTGAATGCTAAGCGTTCCCTGATCTTCACTTGGCAGGAAGCTGGTTGGCAAAGCCTTATAGAACAGACCAAATACAGCAACCAAACCGGCAAATAAAATTAAACAGATGGCCTTATGTTGTAGGGTGACATTAGAAAGTTTCAGATAACGCTGCTTAACACTTTCCAGTTTATGGTTAAACCATTGCGCCCAACGTGCCGGATTCGGATTTGGTTTGAGAATCAGCGCACACAGGGCTGGTGTCAGAATCAGGGCCACCATCAGTGACAATGACATGGCAGCAACCAGCGTAATGGAAAACTGACGATAAATAACCCCGGTAGAACCACCAAAGAACGCCATGGGAATAAATACTGCCGTCAATACCAAAGTAATACCGACCAGAGCCCCACTGATTTCCTGCATGGATTCCAGTGCTGCTTCCTTGGCGGTCAACTGCTTCTCATGCATTAGACGTTCAACGTTTTCCACCACGACAATAGCATCATCCACCAGCAGGCCGATTGCCAGAACCAGTGCAAATAAAGTCAGGGTATTGATGCTGAATCCAAGGGCATACAGGATTGCCATAGTACCGAGTAAAACCACTGGTACAGTGACTGCTGGAATCAGGGTAGCGCGCCAGTTTTGCAGGAAGATAAACATCACCACAATCACCAGGATGATGGCTTCAACCAGTGTTTTAAGGACTTCCTTAATGGATTCCTGAACGAATGGCGTGTTATCCCGTGGATAAGCAATCTTATAGCCTTCCGGCAACTGATTAGACAGACGGGCAATTTCCGCCTTGATTCGTTCTGAGGTCGCGATGGCATTGGCACCGGAAGCCAGCGAGATCGCCAGACCTGCGGATGCATAACCATTATTGGTACTATAGGATTGATAATTTTCTGCACCGAGTTCAACACGTGCCACATCTTTTAAATAGATAAAGCTGCCATCCCGGGCAGACTTTACAATGATATTTTCAAATTCTTCTACTGTTCTGAGTCGCGTGCCCGAAGTTACCTTGGCATTCAGATACTGATCCTCGACCGTAGGCAGATCGCCCACAGCACCGGCTGCGACCTGGGTATTCTGTGATTCAATCGCAGCACGCACATCGCTAGGCATCAGGTTATACTGTTTCAGCTTGAGTGGATTCAGCCAGATCCGCATGGCATATTGCGAGCCAAAAACATCCACCTCACCAATGCCTTCAATCCGGGAAATGTCCTGTTCCAGATGTGTCATCAGGTAGTCCGACAAGGCAATATTGTCACTGCGCCCGGATTCGTCATACAGGCTGATCACCATATGCGTATCGCCCAGCGACTTGAACACATTCACACCCTGCCGTTGTACATCTTCAGGCAAGCGGTTCAGCACCCCATTAATCGCATTTTGTACCTGTACCTGAGCCGTGTCTGGATCAGTCCCGTTTTCAAAGCTGATATTGATCCGGCTACGCCCGGAGGAATCGCTGCTAGAACTGAAATACAGCAAGTGATCAATGCCTTTAATCTGCTGTTCCAGTACCTGGGTCACGCTCTCCTCCACCGTTTCTGCCGATGCGCCGGAATAGGTTGCCGATACGGTCACTCGCGGTGGCGCAATATCTGGATAACGTTCCACAGGTAAATTCATGACCGCAAATAATCCGATCGCCATCACGACGATGGCCAGCACGCCTGCAAAAATAGGTCGATGAATAAAAAACTTAGACAGCATAGGTCTGAATCACTTTGAATTTGATGAATTTTAGGATGAGTTGGACAACTGAATCAGCTATAGGGATATTCAAGCAGTGGCATTGAAATTACAAGGCTTGATCACAGAAAAACATGTATAAAATTAAATCATGAAGAAAATATGAAGATTTTTCCTTTCATCTAGCTGTTTCAACAATTTATAGGGTTATTCATTTTATTTTAGGTATAAAAAAACCCTGCTTGCGCAGGGTCTTCTTTGAATCAGTTCAGTGCTTATGCAGAGAATTGGTTCATTGTGTTTTTCGCATCGTCACCCGCTTTAAGCGCGTTGTCACCAGCGAAGATTTCTTTGTGGTCGTCACCGATGTCAGAACCCGCCATTGCTTGGTGTTTCACACAAGCGATACCGCCACGGATTTCTTTACGTTGTACGCCAGCAACATAAGCCAACATACCTTCAGAACCGAAGTAACCTTGAGCAAGCTCGTGAGTAGAAAGCGCAGCTGTGTGGTAAGTCGGTAGAGTGATCAAGTGGTGGAATACACCTGCTTCACGAGAAGCATCTGCCTGGAATGTACGAACTTTCTCGTCAGCTTCAGCAGCCAATTCAGTGTTGTCGTACTCAGCACTCATTAGTTTAGCGCGGTCGTATGCAGATACGTCTTTACCTTCAGCAACCCAACGGTCGTACGCTTGTTGACGGAAGTTTAAAGTCCAGTTGAACGATGGAGAGTTGTTGTAAACAAGTTTCGCATTTGGAACAACTTCTTTAACACGGTTAACCATGTGAGCGATTTCAGCTACGTTTGGAGTCGCAGTTTCGATCCAAAGAAGGTCAGCACCGTTTTGAAGGCTAGTTACACAGTCAAGTACAACGCGGTCGATTTGAGTGCCTTCGCGGAACTGGTACAGACCAGAAGCAAGACGTTTTGGACGGTGAAGTTTGCCATCACGTTTGATCAGGATTTCGTCTTCTTGCGCTTCTGAAATGTCAATTTCAGTTGTATCTAAGTAGCTGATGTATTGAGAAGCGATGTCACCTGGCTCTTTAACCACTGGGATTTTTTGAGTCAAGTCAGCGCCTTCAGAGTCAGTACGTGCAACGATGATACCGTCGTCTAGACCCATTTCCAGGAATGCATAGCGAAGCGCGTGGATTTTCGCGATGAAGTCTTCGTGTGGAACAGTTACTTTACCAGCTTGGTGACCACATTGTTTCGCGTCAGACACCTGGTTTTCGATTTGAAGTGCACAAGCACCCGCTTCGATCATTTTCTTCGCTAGTAAGTAAGTTGCTTCTTCGTTACCGAAACCAGCGTCGATGTCCGCAATGATTGGCACAACGTGAGTTTGGAAGTTGTCGATTTGAGAAGTGATTTCAGCAGCTTTAGCAGTGTCACCAGCTTCTTGAGCTTTTTTAAGTGAACGGAACAGGTCGTTCAATTCTTTCGCGTCAGCTTGACGTAAGAATGTGTAGATTTCTTCAATCAATGCAGGAACAGAAGTTTTTTCGTGCATAGATTGGTCAGGAAGTGGACCGAACTCTGAACGAAGTGCTGCAACCATCCAACCAGAAAGGTAGATGTAGCGACGTTCAGTTGTACCGAAGTATTTTTTGTTCGCAATCATTTTTTGTTGTGCGATGAAACCGTGCCAGCAACCCAGAGATTGAGTGTATTTGCTAGAGTCAGCATCATAAGCAGCCATATCACGACGCATAATTGCTGCTGTGTATTTTGCAATGTCTAAACCTGTTTTGAAACGGTTCTGAAGTTGCATACGCGCAGCATCTTCAGGACTGATGTCTGCCCAAGTGTTGCCGAATTTCGCTTTTAATTCGCGGATTGCATCAATCGCTGTTTGATATGTAGTCATGATATATTCCTGTAATAATATTAGGATTTTTCTGCAACGTTGTTCTAAAATCAGACCCTCAAAACTTTGTTTAGATTTTAGTCAGCTCGTTGCGATGTATAGAGATTAGATGCAATAAAAAAATTAATCCAATATTCTGCAAGAATTATCACTATTTATTTAAAAAATATGTAGATGAAAGTCTAATTATATATTGATTACTTTTATATAAATTATTGTATTTAATAGTTTATTTTTAAATTTTTAAAATTTATTTTTGTCTAAAATTTCAGCTTCTTGAATATAAAATATTCATTAGACTTAAGTCTTGACTCGCTTGATGACCTGACTTTTTTGGTCTTTTTTGCCAGTCTTCCTTTATATTTCCGATAAACTGGATTAATGCAAAACTATATATTTCACATAATTTATCTACTATTAATCATTGACTCATTTCTTGTCTTGAAATCATTTTCACTTGCCCTGTTTTAACTAAAAATAGGCATCCAGTTTGATCCTGTAATTGACCAATTTGACAGACAGAATCCAGACTCGATTTATGTACACCCCTTGTTTGAAAATGAATAAAAACTGTTATAAATTCGGTGGCTTTTTTTTCATCGGTCACGTACACAAGCCGCAGTACTTATGGCATAATCACTATAATTTCATGATTTTATTTTCGGTATTTTTTTTATGAATCTGGAGCGGGTCGATCTCAATCTATTAATTTATCTTGATGTACTTCTTCGCGAAAAAAATGTCACACGTGCAGCTGAGCAACTTGGCGTGACCCAGCCTGCCATGAGTAACATTTTGCGTCGTCTGCGCAATTTATTTAATGATCCCCTCCTGATCCGTTCTTCTGAAGGGATGACACCGACTGAACGTGCACTCGAACTGCAGCCACGTATTCGCGATGCCCTGTCTGATCTGTCCATGATTCTGGAACCCCGTACCGAGTTCCGCCCTTATACCTCAAATCGTGTGTTCCGTATCATGACTTCAGATTATGCTGAAGCGACACTGGTACCGCGCCTGGTCAAAGCTTTACGCTCTGAAGCACCCAATGTTGTTCTGGACTTTCTGACACCTAGTGATGTGTCTTATCGTGACATGGAACAAGGTAAGGTTGACCTGGCGATTAACCGGTTTAATGAAATTCCGCAAAGTTTCCATCAGGTACTGGTGTGGCGTGACAGTTTTTCTTGTCTGTTAAATAATAAACATCCTGCTGCTGGTAACCTGAACCTGAAAAGCTATTTAGATGCACAGCATATCTGGGTATCTAAAACCGGCATGGGCGTGGGATTCGGGGTTAATCCTGAAAAGCAGGCCGGACTTGGCTGGATTGATCAGGCGCTGGAACGTATTGGGCAAAAACGTAAGATTTCAGTATTTACCCGTCACTATCAGATGCCGGGACTTTTGGCGTCAAATGTAGATCTGGTAGCAACGCTACCAACCCGTATTGCCCGCCTGCAAGCCAAGAACCATAATTTGCTACTTAAAGATCCACCCTTCTATATTCCTGAATTTGAACTGAAGATGGCATGGTGTCCATTACTGCATCATCATCCGGCACATCGCTGGTTGCGTCAGCTGATTCTGTATGTAGCGCGCCAGATGATTGAAGAGGAGAATCGTGAATTTATGCAGAATAATTCGCAATTTTCACCTTATTAAAATGAATTTCACATAAATTATTATTTTTTAAGCTTATACTGTAAGGACTTGAGATCTGTTTTTACACCTCAAGTCCTTTTTTGTGTTAAAAATATTCCAAGATAATATCAATCCACAGGTGGATTACGTGAGCCTCTTTCAAAACATCGTGATTATCTTAATACTCATCGCGGGGGCTGGTTTTTTATCACTGACTGAAATCGCACTCGCAGGTGCCCGTAAGGTCAAACTTAAAATTTTGGCCGAATCAGGCGACGTCCGTGCCCAGAAAGTGCTGGATTTGCAGGAAAACTCAGCAGACTTCTTTGCTGCCTCCCAAATTGGCTTAAATGCTGTCGCCATTCTCGGCGGTATTCTGGGTGAAGGGGCTTTCCGTCCTTATATCGCCGAATTTGTCTCGCATATATATGATGGTCCTTGGACCGAGAACATCAGCTTTGCCTTATCTTTCACTCTGGTGACTTCATTATTCATTCTGTTTGCCGATCTGATGCCAAAACGCCTGGCAATGATTGCACCGGAAAAAATTTCAGTCGCAGTTATCAACCCGATTCAAATTTTTATTAAAATCTGCAAGCCGTTGGCTTGGATAATTAATGCCATTGCCAATCTGTTGTTCCGGTTATTCAAAGTCAATACGATCCGGGATGACAATATCACCTTTGCAGATATTTCTGCGGTGATGGATGCCGGTGCTCAGGCTGGCGTACTACAAAAGCAGGAACACCACTTTATTGAAAACGTGTTTGAACTTGAAGAACGTAATGTTCCTTCCAGTATGACCACACGTGAAAATGTGGTGTTCTTTACCCTGACTGAAGCTGAAGACAGTATTCGTCAAAAGCTGGCGCAATATCCTTATTCCAAATTTCTGGTCTGTAATGAAAATATCGACCAGGTAATTGGCTATGTCGATGCCAAAGACATTCTGGTCCGTATTCTCAACAACCAGAAAATCAATCAGCTGAATGAATCTACCATTCGTAATGTGTTGATGATTCCGGACACTCTGACCTTATCCGAACTTCTGGACCGCTTCCGTTCGAGCAAAGAAAAGTTTGCAGTGGTCATTAACGAATATGCACTGGTCGTGGGTGTGATTACCCTGTCTGACATCATGATTACCGTAATGGGTGACTGGGTAACACCAATGGAAGAAGATCAGCAGATCTTTAAACGTGATGCTGATTCATGGCTGATTGAAGGCAGTACGCCAATTGAAGACATGAAACATGCCTTAGGCATTGATGAAATGCCAGATGAAGAAAATTATGAAACGCTGGCTGGTTTTATGATGTACAAGCTGCGCAAGATTCCACGCCCTGCTGATATTGTAATTTTTGGCGGCTATAAGTTTGAAGTTGTGGATGTGGATCACTTTAAAATTGATCAGCTTTTGGTTACCCGCTTACTTCAAGACCATAAAGAATCTGAAACATCTGATTCTGAAGAATAAGTTGATTAATATTTCTTTTTCTAAAGCCTTACATGAACGTAAGGCTTTTTTTATTACATATCAGAAATGCTGATCCATACTTATCATGCATTTCACCATACTTTATGGATATATATTATTTATTAGAAAAATAGAATAAAAAATACCATTTGTTAAATAATATTTAAAAAATGGGTTGAATTGAATAGTATCAAGTTCACTTGAATATTAAATAAAACTATCACACTCAAAGGACTGATCCATGCTGACTATTTTAGGCTTAGGCATGATTATTTGCTTTATGTATTTAATCATGTCCAAGCGTTTGAGCGCGCTCGTAGCTTTAACTTTAATACCTATTCTTTTTGCTCTCATTACTTACGCATTAAGCTTTTTTGTCGACAGTCTAGCAGGATTTAATATTTCAGAATTAGGCCCCATGATGATGGAGGGGATCAAAAAACTTGCCCCGACGGGTGTCATGCTGTTATTTGCGATTCTGTATTTTGCCATCATGATTGATACAGGCTTGTTTGACCCATCGGTAAAATGGATTTTAAAACAGGTCAAAGGGGATCCCCTCAAAGTGACTTTAGGCACGATTACCTTAACGTTGATTGTGTCATTAGATGGCGATGGTTCTACCACTTATATGATCTGTGTCGCTGCGATGCTACCCTTATATAAACGCATAGGTATGAGCCCATTGATCATGGCATGTTTAATGATGCTCGCCAGTGGCATTATGAACTTAACCCCTTGGGGTGGACCAACAGCACGTGCTGCAACTGCACTGCATGTCGATCCAAACGATGTTTTTGTACCGATGCTGTTCCCGATGTTTGTAGCCATTATCTGGTTATATTTCTTGGGCTTTATGTATGGTCGTATGGAGCGTAAACGCATTGGTATTGTTGAGCTGGATATTAGCCATGGTGACAATATTCAAATCTCGCAAGTCCCTGAAGCCAACCGCCATCATTTACGTACCTTCAATGCTTTGCTTACACTCGGCTTGATGATTACGCTGGTGATGGGCATTCTACCCGCTCCAATATTATTCATGGTGGCACTGTGTATTGCTTTAATTGTGAATTATCCAGATTTGGATATGCAAAAGCGCTTGGTGGGTAACCACTCTGCAAGTGCTTTGGCAGTCGTAGGTATTATCTTCGCCGCAGGTATTTTTACAGGAATTCTGTCAGGTACAGGCATGGTTGATGCCATGTCCAAGCAATTGGTCGAGATTATTCCTGAAAGTATGGGACCTTATCTGGCACCAATCACCGCAGTGATCAGTATGCCATTAACCTTCTTTATGTCGAATGATGCGTTCTATTTTGGTGTCTTACCTGTGTTATCGGAAGCTGCCGGACATTATGGTATTACTCCAGCAGAAATGGCACGTGCCTCAATTGTTGGGCAACCTGTGCATTTACTTTCACCCTTGGTACCATCTACTTACTTATTATGTGGACTGGCGGGAATCAATTTTGGTGAACATCAAGAATTTACCATTAAATGGGCAGTAATTACCTGTTTAGTGATGTTGGTGACTGCTGTCATCTTCGGTATTTTCCCACTCTATTCAACACTTGGGTAAAGATTTTTCCATAAAAAAGAGCATCCAAGGATGCTCTTTTTTTAGCGCTGTTTAGAAATTTTCAAGTAAAGCATCTAATACTGCCTGGTAGTGAATACGAATATCATCTTCCAGAATTTTATAGGCATTATCGAACTGCACCATTGGCCAGCCTTCTTTCCAGAATGGGAAAATATTATGCAGGTCATGCGTCACGATTGCATCTTCACGCACAATAGCCTGCGCGATCTGTGCCAATACAAATGCAGTTTCCGCACCATCAATCGCCAGGTAATCAATACCACGCGCCTTTAAAATACGGATACGGTCTTTCTTGTAACGAATCTTTTTGATCTGAGCTTCATTCAAATGAAGCGCGATAGACACTGCTTCAACAAATTTTTCTTCAAATGACTGATGCAATCTAACCAGCGCCTGTTTATGCGCTTCCTGACGACCCGCTTTACCACCCTGACGAATAGCTTCTTTCGCTTCGGTATCTAATTCATCGTTTTTCATTGCCTGTAACAGGTCCAGAATTTCGATGTCGCTTAAAGTCTCAGGAGATTGATCAGTCATGAACTGCCCTTACAAATAATATTTACAATAGGCTATTTTCGCATAATTCCCGGACAAAAAGACAAAATCCTGCTGCAAGTGAGATGATTTAATTGCGCATTGCAATTTTTCGGAAAAATTCAGCAATTTACTTTATAGTAATCTTACTCATCCATCTCCTGCCCGACTTCATACATGCAAAACCAACAAGTCAATGTGCTGCTTCAGCAACTTCAGCGGCTCTATCCAGCGGCTTTTAAGCACAATTACCTGTTTTATAGTCAGATCAAGACCAGAGGTGTACTGGATGACCGTCGTGAATTTATTCCTTGGCTATTGGCGAGCATGATTTTTGTGCCAATCAGTTTCGTACTGAAAGATATTTTCCTGAGTAATTTTACTGAGCTGAGTAACTTTCAGGCACAAGCCTATGCCATTCTGGCAATTCTTTTATTCTTGATGGTGATTGTCCCTTTGGTCATTAAACAGATTCGACATTCTTCGCATTCACTTTATCAACTATTACGACATAGTCCTGTCAAGCTTGCTGTAATCGTCATTCTGTCTGCCCTGAATATTCAATTTTTACAAAGTCAGTTTGTGATGTGGGCGCTCCTGTTCTTTGGTGTCAGTTTTGGCTTTGTGCGTTTTTATAAGGAAAATCTGTTTCGTCAAAACAGTCAGGACAGTGAATATTATCAGCTGCATCAACTGCGTCGTGTGTGTTTCTGGGCATACAAACAAAGCCTGAGAACCCGATTAAAACTCTATATGACTTCGGCTCAAAGTCCTGAATATGAAGTACTCAAGCGTCAGCTAAACCGCTATGCCGACCTATATAGCCAGTTATTCAAATCTGAACACCAGTACTGTAAAAGCATTAAACATATTGATGTGGACAGTTATCTGGATGAAATGCTGTAAATCGATTAATTTATTGAAATTTAAAGCTTTGAATAACATCAGCTTTGCTTTCTTTTAAATTTTAATGGCTAAATTGCCTGAAAATAAAACAAATAATAAGAAATCATCTTGCCAAGTTCTCGCTGCTCATCTATGATGGCGCGCATGCCCGAGTGGTGAAATCGGTAGACACAGGGGATTTAAAATCCCCCGCCCACAAAGCGTGCCAGTTCGAGTCTGGCCTCGGGCACCATTTTGATTCAGTTTAAAATGGTGCAAATGCAGAAACCCAGCAATGAGCTGGTTTTTTTGTGCCTGAAATTTATAAATAGAGTGTGCCTCCTCATGTCCGCACCCCGCTCTTTCGATCTAGCCAGATTACAGTTACGCCATCCTGATGCATTCTTTTGCAGACTTAGCTATAGCCGCTATAAATATTTGAATCAAACCATTGATCCGTATTTATATTTGCGTATCGGGATTTTGATGCTGATTACAGCATTTTGTGGTCTGTGCTTTTCCCTGCCTTTTTATCCAGACTTTATGGATTCAAAGAATCAGGCCATTAGTGCAGGTACGATCGTACTTATTAGTATGCTCTATCCTTATATCTGGCGTGCCCAGTTTCAGGCCAAGTACAGTTCTGTACGCTACGCAAAGCGCTTGCAATCCTGTTTATATATTCAAACCCTGATTGTTGTTCTGTCACTGATCAATTACCAGTATTTTCATTCAGCGTTCATTGCTTTACCTTGCCTGGGTCTACTTGCCTTCAGCAGTTTTGTAGCGGTGTTAATTGAGCCCGGCTTTAGAAGTTCTACCCGCAGCACCCTGCTGGTACGTTTGCAGCACATCCGTCAATTGGCTTACTGGTCTTATCAACAGTCGCAAAGTAAAGAGCCAGAACCTGTGCCACTGCAAAAGGATTTAAAAAAATATTATCTGGAATTACATCAACGCTGCATGCAGGAAGAACAGAAACTCCTAAATGAAATTCATTATAAAAATTTCAAAGAAGCATTTTTAGATCATTAAAAAAAAGCCCTGTAAAAAACAGGGCTTTTTTCACCATTCACGAGTCGCGACCAGCTCTTCCATTTCAACTTCGAAGTATCCCTGTTCCTGTACCACCATCATCATGGCTTCAGTAATATAATCTGCTGCGGTATCATCTAAAGAGGAATCCAGGTCTTCGAACTGCGGTTTCATTTCATTGATTTCTGCCACAGTCGCATTGGCAAACTGATAAATCTCGTATTCAGATAAACCAGATTTTGTCACCTTTTTGGCAAAACGTTCGATGTGCTGCTTTACTTCAGCAACCAGAATATCGGGATAATATTCATCATCGAACATTGGGAGAAGTAAATCTGCAAACATTACAGGCACTCTAAAACTATAACTAAAAATTAAGCGTGCCCTATATACCATATTGCCGCTTAAAAGCCAAACAGCACGCCGCCTAACATGCAATCTAGCCAATAATTAAACCGCGGCTTGCATTGCCTTCCAGACCTTAATCGCATCTGCTGTCGCTTTAACATCATGTACACGTACCATGCAGGCACCTTGTTGAATACTTAGCAAGTGTGCTGCTACTGACCCCACTGCGCGTTCTACGGCTTCTGCTCCATCCAGCACCTGTCCAATAAAGCGTTTACGTGACAACGCCGACAATATTGGATAACCAAGTTGAGTTAGTTTGTACAATTCATTCAGTAGTTTCAGGTTCTGTTCAGCATTTTTGGCAAATCCAAAACCGGGATCAATCATAATGTGCTCAGCTTTCACCCCGGCATCTAAAGCATCCTGCACGCGCTGTTTTAATTCCGCAATGACATCAAGCGTGACATCTTGATACTGATCCAGATTATTCATCGTAGTAGGTTCACCACGCATATGCATAATAATGACCGGAATATCCAACTCAGCAGCAGTTAGCAAGGCATTCGGTCGTGTCAGTGCACGAACATCATTCCAGATATGTGCTCCAGCTTTCACTGCAGCCTTAATCACTTCTGGCTGGGAAGTATCAATTGAAATCACGACATTGTGCTTGGCCAGTTCTTCAACCACAGGCACTACACGGCGAATTTCTTCTTTTACTTCAACCGCCGATGCACCCGGACGGGTCGACTCGCCACCCACATCAATAACTGTTGCACCTTCTGCCATCATTTCTAATGCACGCGCTACTGCAGCATCTTGAGAATTATGTTTGCCCCCATCACTAAATGAATCCGGTGTAACATTCAGAATTCCCATCACATGCGGCTGGGACAGATCCAGTGTTAAGTGTTCAAATGTCCATACGCGTGGTAATAACGGCATCAGCTGCATGTTTTCATCCTAAATCCAATAACTAGCGTATTGTCGTATGGATAGCGATATAAAGCAAAGCTGAAACAAGCCAGAATTAAATTTCAAACTGCGGTTTATTTGAGCATTGCATAAGCTTAGATTGTAACTGTGATTTTACCTCTACCCATTCACTTCTTAAAATACTATAGATATAGCTATCCCGCACTGTCTGACCATCTTTACGCAACATATGACATCGAATGATGCCATCCCGTTTAGCTCCTAGAGCTTCAATGGCTTTTTGACTTTTTAGATTCAGATGATCCGTACGAAAGCCTACTACCCGAGCATTAAGCTCTTCAAAGGCATGACTTAAAAGAAGATATTTACAGACCCGATTCACATAGGTACGCTGATAACGCTGTGCATACCAGGTATAACCAATATCCACACGTGGAATTTCAGGCTTGATATCATGATAACTGGTGGTTCCAATCGCTCGACCCGCTGTTAAATCAATCACAGCAAAAGCCATCCTTGTACCCTGAGCTTGTTGAACCAAAGCTTGCTGTACATATTGTTTTAATTCGCTTAAGTAAGGTACAGAATTATAAAGCACTTCGCCCAAATCTCCTTCAGCACAAGCTGCTTCTAAATCTGTAAAATGCTTCCAAGTCAGCGCTTCTAAACGTAACTGATAAATACGGGATTCCAAAACAGGTATTGTCATTTTTATTTTTGCTCATTGGTTTTTTATAGCTGAATATAGCATCACGCCAAAACAATCCAAATCATTGCCATAAAAAAACCACCCGAAGGTGGTTTTTTTATTTTCTGCTTAATTGGCTGGTAATGGCGGAGGAGTCAACGGCCCATCCTTCGGTGTTACATCAATTACAGGATTATCTGAAACATAGACCTTAGGTGGCTTAGGCTCACGACCTTCCATAATGTCTCGGATTTGCTCGCGATCAATTGTTTCCCATTCCATTAACGCTTTCACCATGGCATGCGCGATATCTTTGTTATTTTCCAGAATATCACGAGCCACTTTATATTGCTCATCGATGATACGGCGTACTTCAGCATCAACCTGCTGTTGAGTCGCTTCAGAAATCGTACGACTGCCAATGCTGCCCATAAATGACTGTTGCGAGTCATCTTCATAGACCATTACGCCTAACTTGTCAGACATACCGTATTTGGTCACCATCGCACGCGCAACTTTGGTTGCACGTTCAAAGTCATTTGAGGCACCAGTCGACATCTGGTTAATAAAGACTTCTTCTGCAATACGACCACCGAACAAGATCGAAATATCATTCAGCATTTTATCTTTGTAATGGCTGGTCTGGTCAAACTCAGGCAACTGCCAGGTTACACCTAATGCCCAACCACGCGGCATGATCGTTACTTTATGCACAGGATCAGTACCTGGCAGCATTTCTGCAACAATTGCGTGCCCTGCTTCATGGTAAGCCGTAGCAAGACGCTCTTCTTCACGAAGTACCATCGATTTACGTTCAGGACCCATATACAGCTTGTCTTTAGCATCTTCAAAGTCATGCATGTCGACAGTATTCTTGTTACGACGTGCCGCGAATAATGCTGCTTCGTTTACAAGGTTTGCCAACTGCGCACCAGAGAAACCAGGAGTACCACGAGCCAGGACTTTCACATCCACACCCGTTGTAGACGGCAGTTTCTTCAAGTGAACATTCAGGATTTGCTCACGGCCTTTAATGTCTGGCAAGCCAACCATCACTTGACGGTCAAAACGACCTGGACGAAGTAAGGCTTTATCCAGTACATCAGCACGGTTAGTTGCCGCGATGACGATAATCCCTTCATTGCCTTCGAAACCGTCCATTTCAACCAGCATCTGGTTGAGGGTCTGTTCACGTTCATCGTGACCACCGCCTGTACCTGAACCACGGTGACGACCGACAGCATCAATCTCATCGATGAAGATGATACATGGCGCATGGCGTTTCGCCTGTTCGAACATGTCACGTACACGAGATGCACCGACACCCACGAACATTTCTACGAAGTCAGAACCGGAAATACTGAAAAATGGAACTTTCGCTTCACCTGCAATCGCTTTTGCAAGCAGGGTTTTACCCGTACCCGGAGGACCCACCATCAGGACGCCCTTAGGAATAGTTGCACCCAAACGTTTGAATTTCGCAGGATCTTTCAGGAAGTCAACGATTTCCACGACTTCCTGTTTTGCTTCATCACAACCCGCAACATCAGTAAAGGTAACTTTAATCTGGTCTTCAGACAGCATTTTCGCCTTCGACTTACCAAAGCTCATCGGGCCGTTCTTGCCGCCTGCACCGCCACCCATGTTGCGCATAAAGAACATGAATAACAAAATGATTAAGAGCACAGGGAAACTTGCAATCAGCAACTGCATCAACAAGCCTTGGCGTTGTGGTGCAGTACCTTCAACAACCACATTGTTCTTGATGAGATTTGGCATCAGTTCAGGATCCTGAACTGCCGGACGAATACTTTCAAACTCGGAACCGTTTGATTTCTCACCACGAATTCTTTCGCCATCTATTGTCACTTGCTTAATCTGGCCGTCATTCACCGCTGCAACAAACTCTGAATAGTTCATTGTTGTCGGCTGATTGCGATCACTGACGTTGCTGAAGATGAGCACCAGCACACCCAGTATCACGAGCCACAATACGGCATTCTTAAAAAGATCGCTCAAAGCTTTATTCCCATTTCCAATCTAATTTGATCATGCCCTCGCGGGTGACCTGAATTTCCAAGTTTGTTCAACTTGCAATTATTAAAAACGTACAAAATGCACAATTTTTAGCGTGTTGGCAAGTAGACTTTATTTAGAAGCCTTCTTGCGCCCCTGCCCCACCAGAAAGACTTCTTTCGAGCGAGCACGCGATGCAGCAGGTTTTACCGTTTTCAGAACATCAAAACTATTAACAACTTCCTTACGGAATTCATCAAAGCCAGTGCCCTGGAAGACTTTAACAATAAACTGACCTTTAGGACCTAAAACCTTGTTGGCAAAGTCAAGGGCCAGTTCACAGAGATAGATCTGACGCGGTTGATCTACAGCCTTATTACCTGATGTATTGGGGGCCATATCGGAAATTACAACGTCTACCGTACGTCCATCTAAAATATTTAACAATTTATCGAACACTTCCTGCTCACGAAAGTCACCTTGCAGGAAGGTCACATCTGGCAGTGCATCCATTTCCAGGATATCCGATGCGATCACCAGACCTTTAGAACCGACCAGTTTACCAGCAATTTGCGACCAGCTTCCTGGCGCTGCGCCCAGATCGACAACCGTCATACCTGGTTTGATAATGCCGTATTTTTCTTGAATCTCAAGAAGTTTATACGCTGCACGTGCCCGATAACCTTCTTTTTGCGCTTTCTTCACATAAAAGTCATCGAGATGCTCTCTCATCCACGCACGACTACTTTTGGATAACTTCTGGTTGGTAATGCGTGTTGCCATAACTCTCTAAATAAAAAAAACTTCCAATTATTAATTGTACGTGAAAAACACATGATTTGCAGTATTGATCTGTATCTAAATCTAAGACAGTTGGTTGGATTTTTTATGTGATGGCACCGATTATTTCCTGAGAATATAAAGCGTTTGTTTTTTGCTTTTGCTATACTAAGCCGTTTTAAAAATCAGGTTATCTCTCATGGCGTCTTTATCTATTCAGGAACGTAAACGTTTACGTCAAATCGGACATGCATTAAACCCGGTGGTAATGCTTGGTGACAAAGGCCTGACTGAAAATGTGATCGAAGAACTTGAGCGTGCGCTTAACGACCACGAACTGATTAAAGTGAAAGTTGTGGCTGAAGATCGTGAAGCACGTGCTGTTCTCATTACTGAGATTGTTGAAGCAACAGGTGCTGAAATCGTACAAACCATTGGTAAAATCGCGTTGCTTTACAAAAAAGCGCCGAAACAGAACCAAAAACTGTCTAACCTTGTTCGCTTTGCGCACTTGTCTAACTAAGTTCAGGATCTATGGCTAGTTACGAACTGAATGCATTCGATCGTCGTTTTCAGGCGATCTCGCTGGTCGGCGCGATTGAACAGCAAGGTCCCTCCACATTGAATGTGGGTTTTTGGCTACGTGATCCGAACCAGTATGTGCTTTGGCCAGAACTGGTCGCAGCACATCCCCGTCAGGACTTCCTCTGGGAACAGACGTGTTTTGAAATTTTTATTGGGGTAAAGGAAGAGGATTTTTATCGCGAAATCAATCTCTCTCCTTCTCAGGCCTGGCAAGCCTATCAGTTTGAAGAATACCGTTATCCGGAAGAAATGCCGCCACAAGCGGCTTATGATATCGACCTGAATCAGCTCAAGCGTACCCATTATGGACTCAATGTCAGCCTGGATCTAACCGACTTCATGGCCCTGAACAAGCTAAAATGGACTGATCTGTTCCTTGGCTTGTCTGCTGTATTGAAAACCTCACAAGGCGATCAATACTATGCCATGCAGCACAGCAGTCCACAGGCAGACTTTCATAACAAGCGTGACTGGTTACATGTGTTCTAGGATGTAAATACTCTCCTGTAATACACAAATGATAAAAATATAAAAACGTGAGGCTCATCGGTCTCACGTTTTTTATTTTGCCTGAAGTTCAGGGTAAGTAGATTAGTGATGTAGTCTTGCATTTCTCTGTACTGCTGTCACAGCAGCGTAAAAAATCAGAATCATAGTAATCGCAATAATGGAAACTGCGGCCTGTAAAACACTGAAATAGCTAAAACTCAGTATTACCATGGCAAGATAGGCTAGACGGCTTTTCCAGGTTTCAAGATTTAAAACCATGATCAAGGCAAGTAGCAATATTGCCGCTATAAGATGATGTTGCATCATGACCCCCTATTTTTGTTTTATGAGTCAGTGTTGCGTCTAATACGAAAGGAGAACATAGATGCTCCCCTTCGGCTGCTTTTTTTGTTTTGTTGCTTGTTTAACTTTTTAGATCAGTTTCTTTTTCTTCGGTTTCTCCTTTTACAACGACGGGTTTAACTTTTTTCAAAACTTCAATCGTACTGTCTTTAGAGCGTTTTAGGGTATCTGCCAGATGATCCTTATGCTTGGTTGAAATCTGGGTGACATCTTCTTTTAATTCTTTACCGAGTTTCGATAGATCATCAATGACCGCATTAAATTCGGTTTTGATAAAGCTGGTCAGTTCATTCAACTCTTTTTGTGAGCCAAACAACTGCTCTTTCAGGGTATCGATGCGCTGTAGTAAATCCTGTTTAAACTGGGTCAGCTGATCAGTCACAGTATTGCTCAGTTTTTTTACTTCAGCTTCAATATTTTCTTTGCTTTCGCCAAGCGTTTCCACTGCCTGCTCTTTCGCCTCTATTGCTGCTTTTTCAAGCTGCTCGGCAGTTTCAGTGACAACGACATTCAGATTTTTTTTAGATGTTGTAGTTTTAGTTGTGGTAGCCATGTCTTTTGCCTTTAGTTATGTTTTGACGCTTTCATATTAGTAAATTCGATAAAATTTAAGACTTGATTTGTCTGACAATTATTAAATGGTTACATTTTTCAACATTGATCATGAAACAGACTTTCAAGCAAAAAGCAAGCCATTTATCTCATACTTTTGCGGCAAAGCTATTGGACTTAGCAGGTGTTACTGCGTATAATGCCGTGTTAAGTTCAAGCGAGCAGACATAGGAGGGTAGGTTTAAAAATTAACCTTCCTTTTTTTTCGTCTACTCGCTTTTTTACAGCCTAAATTTCAGGAGCTTTGGTTTGAGCACCCCAGCAATTTTAGCCCTTGCCGACGGAACTATCTTTAAAGGTACTTCGATTGGCGCATCGGGTTGTACGACTGGTGAAGTCGTTTTCAACACTGCCATGACTGGCTATCAAGAAATTTTGACTGATCCAAGTTATGCACAGCAGCTTGTAACTTTAACTTACCCACATATCGGTAATACGGGTTGCAACGAAGAAGACGCAGAATCAGGTCGTATTCATAAAGTATGGGCAAACGGTTTAATTATCCGTGACCTTCCTTTATTACACAGTAACTTCCGTGCTGAACAATCACTAGGTGAATATCTAGAACAGCACAATGTAGTGGCTATTGCTGACATCGACACGCGACGATTAACTCGAATTTTGCGTGATAAAGGTGCACAAAACGGTTGTATCCTTGCAGGCGAAAACATCACTGAAGAAGAAGCACTTGAAAAAGCACGCGCATTCGGTGGTCTGAATGGTTTAGACCTTGCAAAAGAATGCTGTGATCCTGAAGGTTTTGAATGGACTGAAGGTTCATGGACTTTAGGTAAAGGCTTCGCTCAACCAGAATTTAAATTCCATGTTGTTGCATACGATTACGGTGTCAAAACCAACATCTTACGTATGCTTGCAGATCGCGGTTGTAAATTGACCGTTGTGCCTGCGCAAACTCCTGCTGCTGATGTACTTGCACTGAATCCAGATGGCGTGTTCCTGTCGAACGGCCCTGGCGATCCAGCTGCATGTGACTACGCAATTGAAGCTGTAAAAACAATTGTAGAAGATGCCCGCAATATTCCTGTATTCGGGATTTGCCTAGGTCATCAGATTCTTGCGCTTGCAAGCGGTGCCAAGACTGTGAAAATGCCTCACGGCCATCACGGTGCCAACCATCCTGTACAAAACATTGAAACTGGTACAGTGATGATTACTTCTCAAAACCACGGCTTCGCAGTGGATGAAAGCACCTTGCCTGCGGTATTGCGTGTGACTCATCGCTCACTGTTTGATGGTACTAACCAAGGTATTCATCGCACAGACAAACCTGCGTTCAGCTTCCAGGGTCACCCTGAAGCAAGCCCTGGTCCACATGACTGCGCACCATTGTTCGATCATTTCATCGAACTTATCGAAGCATCTAAGAAGTAATTAAGGAAGCATCATGGCTAAACGTACAGACATTAAAAGCATCTTAATTATCGGTGCTGGTCCTATTGTGATTGGTCAGGCGTGTGAGTTTGACTATTCAGGCGCGCAAGCGTGTAAAGCGCTTCGTGAAGAAGGCTACCGTGTTATTTTGGTGAACTCTAACCCGGCAACCATTATGACTGACCCTGCAATGGCAGATGCAACGTATATCGAACCGATTACCTGGCAGACTGTTGCAGCAATCATTGAGAAAGAACGTCCAGACGCAGTTCTTCCTACAATGGGTGGTCAAACAGCATTGAACTGTGCCCTTGCCCTTGATGAGCACGGCATTTTAGAAAAATTCAATGTTGAACTGATCGGTGCGACCAAAGAAGCAATTGAAAAAGCTGAAGACCGTAAACTGTTCGACCAGGCAATGCGTAAAATTGGTCTTGAATGTCCAAAAGCAGACATTGCCGAATCAATGGAAGAAGCTTTAGAGATTCAAGCACGCTTCGGCTTCCCTGTGATTATCCGTCCATCATTCACCATGGGTGGTTCAGGCGGCGGTATCGCATACAACAAAGAAGAATTCATTGAAATCTGTGAACGCGGTTTCGATCTTTCTCCAACCAAACAGTTATTGATCGATGAATCATTAATTGGCTGGAAAGAATACGAAATGGAAGTTGTTCGTGACAAAAACGACAATTGTATCATTGTATGTACCATTGAAAACTTCGACCCAATGGGCGTGCACACAGGTGACTCGATCACTGTTGCGCCTGCACAAACGCTTACAGATAAAGAATTCCAGTTACTACGTAACGCTTCTCTAGCTGTACTTCGTGAAATTGGTGTAGAAACAGGCGGTTCTAACGTTCAGTTCGGTATTAACCCGAAAGACGGCCGTATGGTTGTGATCGAGATGAACCCGCGTGTTTCTCGTTCATCTGCGCTTGCGTCTAAAGCAACTGGTTTCCCGATTGCTAAAATCGCTGCGAAACTGGCTGTGGGTTATACCCTTGATGAACTGAAAAATGACATCACTGGCGGTACGACTCCAGCATCTTTCGAACCTGCGATTGACTACGTTGTCACCAAGATTCCCCGTTTCAACTTCGAGAAATTCCCGCAAGCTGACGCAACTTTGACAACACAGATGAAATCTGTGGGTGAAGTGATGGCCATTGGTCGTAACTTCCAGGAGTCTATGCAAAAAGCACTTCGTGGTCTTGAAGTCGGTGCATCTGGCTTTGATGAAAAAATCGAAGCGGGTACTGAAGGCGCGCGTGAGAAAATTTTACAAGAGCTTAAAGTTCCAGGTCCTGAGCGTATCTGGTACGTGGGCGATGCATTCCGTCACGGCTTCACGCTTGATGAAGTCTTTGCTGCGACGAACATCGACCGTTGGTTCTTGATCCAAATCGAAGACATCATCAAAACTGAAAACCAGATCAAAACTTTAGGTTTTGGTGACTTGAATGCGGACAATATCCGTGGGTTCAAACGTAAAGGTTTATCAGATCTTCGCATTGCGAACTTGATGGGTATTTCACAAAAACAATTCCGTAAACACCGTTGGAACCTGGGCGTAACGCCAGTTTACAAACGTGTCGATACATGTGCTGCAGAATTCGAATCTGATACAGCTTACATGTATTCAACTTACGATGAAGAATGTGAAGCAAATCCATCGACTCGTGACAAGATCATGGTGATTGGTGGCGGTCCTAACCGTATCGGTCAAGGTATCGAATTCGATTACTGCTGTGTACACGCGGCGCTTGCAATGCGTGAAGACGGCTATGAAACCATCATAGTGAACTGTAACCCAGAAACAGTTTCTACGGATTACGACACATCTGACCGTTTGTACTTCGAACCAATTACACTTGAAGATGTGCTTGAAATCGTACGTATCGAGAAGCCAAAAGGCATTATCGTTCAGTATGGTGGTCAAACACCTTTGAAACTGGCTCGTGCTTTAGAAGAAGCGGGTGCGCCAATCATTGGTACATCTCCTGATGCGATTGACCGCGCAGAAGACCGTGAACGCTTCCAGCAAATGATTCAACGTCTGCAACTTCGTCAACCAAACAACAGCATCGTAAAATCTGCTGAAGAAGGTATGGCTGAAGCGTCTAAAGTAGGCTATCCACTTGTGGTACGTCCATCTTACGTCCTTGGTGGCCGTGCGATGGAAATCGTTTATAACGATGAAGAACTTAAACGCTACCTACGTGATGCAGTTCAAGCATCAAACGAAGCGCCTGTTCTGCTTGACCGTTTCCTGGATGATGCAATCGAAGTTGACGTAGACTGTGTCTCTGACGGTAAAGACGTTGTGATTGGCGGCATCATGCAGCATATTGAACAAGCAGGTATTCACTCAGGTGACTCAGCATGCTCGATTCCTCCTTATTCTCTGTCTAAAGAGATTCAGGACGAAATGCGTCGTCAAACAATTGCAATGGCAAAAGAACTTGGCGTAATTGGTCTAATGAACGTTCAGTTTGCGGTTAAAGGCGAAGACGTTTACATCCTGGAAGTGAACCCACGTGCATCACGTACTGTGCCGTTCGTTTCTAAGTGTATCGGCGAATCTTTAGCGAAAGTGGCTGCACGTTGTATGGCGGGTCAATCTCTAGAATCTCAAGGATTCACTTCAGAGATTATCCCTGAACACTTCTCTGTAAAAGAAGCAGTATTCCCATTCAACAAATTCCCTGGCGTTGACCCGATCCTTGGCCCTGAGATGAAATCTACAGGCGAAGTGATGGGTGTTGGTAAAACATTCGGTGAAGCATTTTATAAAGCTGTTCTAGGTGCGAACGAACGTCTACCTGGTCTTCCGACAGAAGGTGAAGTGAAACACGCATTCATTTCTGTACGTGACTCAGATAAACCTCGTGCAGCAGGTATTGCGAAACAATTGATTGACCTAGGCTTCAAGATTCTTGCAACTGATGGTACATTTAAAGTGATTAGCGAAGCTGGTCTTGAATGTGAACGCGTAAACAAAGTAACTGAAGGTCGTCCAAACATTGTGGACCGTATCAAAAACGGCGAAATCCACCTTGTAATCAATACGACTGAAGGTAAAAAAGCGCAGGAAGATTCATTCTCGATCCGTCGTTCAGCGCTTCAAGGTAAAGTGTATAACACAACTACCTTGAATGGTGCGGACGCAGTATGCCAAGCTTTAGCGATTAAATTGCCGATGGATGTATATCGTTTGCAAGATTTAACAGTAGGTTAATTCGTTACTGAGAAGTCCCGCCACCTTCTCGGTGGCGGGCTTTTTTTCATTTATACACTTTGTATTTTACTTACATACCTAATTTTGAGGGACAACTATGCAACGTTATCCTATGACTCCTGAAGGCAAACTTGCCTTGGAAAAAGAATTACATCAGCTAAAAACTGTTGATCGCCCGCGTATTACAGCCGCAATTGCTGAAGCACGTGAACATGGAGATCTAAAGGAAAATGCAGAGTATCATGCTGCACGTGAACAACAGGGCTTCTGTGAAGGTCGTATTCAGGACATCGAAGGTAAACTTGGTGCTTGCCAGGTGATTGATGTTAAAGCACTGGAACAAAACGGTCGTGTTGTATTTGGCGTGACAGTGACCATTGAAAATCTGGACACTGAAGAACAAAAAACTTACAAAATTGTGGGTGATGACGAAGCAGACTTTAAGATCAACAAGATCTCTGTGAACTCTCCGATCGCGCGTGGACTTTTAGGTAAAAACGAAGGCGACGAAGTGAAAATCGTGACACCACAAGGTGAAGTGGAATACGAAATTTCCAAAGTTGAATATATCTAATTTTTTATTTAGATATTTTTAGGCTGTAAGACCCCTCGCTTGAGGGGTTTTTTATTGATCCTGAAAATTTCTATCGATTTTATTTTAAGAAGCCAGAAGCCAATGCTTCAAATGCCTGTAAAGCCTCAGATAAAACCTGTGCAGGATCATCGCTGGATGCCACCCACAGTGCTGCATTCATTGCTGCGCCATTTAACAAGACCGCAGCAGCAAGCGCATCGACTGGTTTTAATCGACCTTCAGCCAGTAACTGTTCTACACATTCACGTGTTGATTGCAGGCATTTATTTTGACTTGGCCAATGTGCTGGATCACCCAGTATTGCCGGGCCATCGCGCAGCACAATCCGTTGAAACTCAGCATTTAGGGCATGTTCGATATAAGTGCGTCCTTCAAGCATCAATCCTTCCCAGAGATTATCAGGCTGCTCCAGATGTTGCTGGGCAGATGAAGCCATTTCTGAATCAATCTGATCGACCACCGCAGCAAATAAGCCCTTTTTATCACCAAAATGATGATATAGCGCACCACGGGTCAGCCCTGCTTCTGCTGTGAGTTTATCCATTGAAGTCTCTGCATAGCCATATTCCCCAAATGCACGGCGTGCCACTTGAATCAGTTTTTTACGGGTCTCGGCCATTTTTAATTCACGAACAGACATTTCTATTCCCACTTCAGCATTACAAAAATTTTAATTGACATACGCTACGTATGTCAATTATGTTTACATACGTAGCGTATGTGAAACTGCCAGACGCTTTAAGAAAAAATTTTCATAGTAATTTTTTTAAAGAGAATAGCCATGACTAGAACTGCAATATTTCCCCAAGACCGCCATGCCCTGTATGAACAACATGGTTATTCTGCTGCGATCAAATCGCAAGATTTACTGTTTGTTTCAGGTCAGGTCGGTAGCCGTGAAGATGGTTCTCCCGAACCAGATTTTGAAAAACAGGTAGAACGCGCTTTTCAAAATTTAGCTGCGACATTGGCAGCGGCTGGTTGTACTTTTGATGATATTATCGATGTCACCACTTTTCATACCGATCCTGAACAGCAGTTTGAAAGCATTATGAAAGTTAAAAACCAGATTTTTACCCAAAAGCCTTATCCGAACTGGACGGCTGTGGGCGTGACTTGGCTGGCTGGTTTTGATTTTGAAATTAAAGTCATTGCACGTATCCCTCAAAGCACTTAGATCAGCATTTACCTTAAAATTTTCTTCATGGACTAGATCGAGATTGTTGATTCAGCTTGCAGCGCAATTCGGTATAATGACCCATTCCTTATTGTTCTTGTCTCCCTATGTCCGAAAAGTTAATTAATTCGCCTGTGAATCATTGGTGTGAGTTCGAGTTTATCTCAAAAACCGTGAAGAACCCGAATATTCATATTAAAGGGAATTATTCCTACTATTCAGCCTATTGGGATCAGGGTTTTGAGCGTTGTGTTGTGCGTTATTTACATGATAAGCCTGCAACGCCTGAGAAGCCGATTGATCAGCTTTATATCGGCAATTTCGTCTGTTTTGGCGCAGAATGCGTGATTATGATGGGTAGCAACCAGTTGCACCGTATCGACTGGATTTCAGCGTTTCCGTTCGATACACGGGGTTTTGAGCTTGCGGGTGATACGATCATTGGTGATGGCTGCTGGATCGGCTCTCGTGCCATGATTATGCCGGGTGTAAAGCTTGGTGAAGGTGCTGTAGTCGCAACGGGGGCTGTCGTGACTGAAGATGTGCCACCTTATGCCGTGGTCGGTGGTGTACCTGCTAAAATTATTAAATACCGTTTCGCACAGGAAGATATAGACAAACTGCTTTCTCTTAAAATTTATGATATCGATGAAAAGCAGTTTTTAAAAATGCGTGAACAGTTGCAGATGGATGATGTTAAATCACTATTCCATCATGTACAAAATTTCATCTAAACATTAGATCTCTTTCATAAATCAAAAAACGATCTTCTTTTTGGTTAATATTTGCACTCCGGATTTCTTGGCATTCGTGCATAATCTGCGGATGAAATACATCGATTCAAACAAGCTTTCTGATCCTCAGTTCAAGCGATACACAGGCATCTCATGGTCAACTTTCTATTTGATGGTTGAGCAATT
>NZ_PQLP01000070.1:0-8298 GCF_002918965.1 Acinetobacter sp. ACNIH3
CAGTCGATGCCTTCGCCCTCGGGTAAATCTTTGGGTAAATTAAACAGATTGGACCGAATCAGGCAGTCTTCAACATGACGGACAATTCTTGAGGCTGTGGGCTCTGAAACCCCGTAACTCGTCGCAATGTGAAATAAGGTTCGGTATTCCCGCCAATAGCTCAGACAGAGCAGAACCTGATCCTCCAGGCTTAACTTGGGCGGTCTGCCTTTGGCAGAGACATGCTTCTGCAATTGCTCAACCTGAATAGCCACCAAAATTCTAGACACACATAATCATCTTTTGATGGGCCTTTTCATAGTCTAATGGAGAACGCTGACCATTGGAACCATGTCTGCGTTTTGAATTGTAGAACATCTCAATATATTCAAAGATATCCGACCTTGCTTCAGTCCTGGTCGCATAGATTTTCTTTTTAATTCGTTCCCGCTTTAATAGCTGGAAGAAGCTTTCTGCAACAGCGTTATCATGGCATGAGCAGTATACTGCGCAAGTCGTCTACTCATACTACTTTCAAGATTATGATGCTTGAGAAATGTCTGCCATTCATGGCTAGTATATTGGCTGCCTTGGTCAGAATGGATTAGGACTTTGTTCTTTGGGTTTCTTCGCCACAAAGCCATCAATAACGCATCTAAAACCAGATCTGCCGTGATTCTGGATTTCATAGACCAGCCAACAACAAGACGTGAAAACAGGTCAATCACCACCGCGAGATATAGCCACCCTTCATGAGTGCGGATATCTTGCGAAGCAGCGCTTCTCATGTCAGTCACCCACAGCTGGTTGGGCTGAGTTGGATTAAATTGTCGGTCTAAAGTGTTTGCGGCAACGACAGCCGGAACACCAGCATGAGCTCTAGGTTTACGATAACCACGCTGCGATTTAAGACCATTCGCCTTCATGAGCCGATGTACTCGATTAATCCCGCAACTTTCACCAATATCTTTCAAATCACAGTGAATCTTGCGGTAGCCGTAGACTCCACCAGATTCCAGCCAGAACTGTTTAATCAGTCCTGAAAGCTGTTGCCGTTTCCTCGCAGTTTTACTGGTGGGTTGCTTTAACCAGGCGTAATAACCACTGTGATGCACATCTAAAGTTGAACATAAACGACGAACAGGCCATATGTGCTGATTGTCCTGAATAAAGGCGTACCTCATTTGGACTGGCTTGCGAAGTACACCGCGGCCTTTTTTAGAATATCTCTTTCTTCTGTAACTCGTTGCAGCTCTTTTTTTAACTTTGCTAATTCTGCACTTGGATCATTAGATTCTGTTATCTTGGGTTGCTGTGGATCATAACGTTTGATCCAGGCATACAGACTATGGGTGGTGGTTCCTAAACGTGCAGCAACTTCGGCCACACTATGACCTTTCTCAGTAACTTGCTTTACTGCTTCAATTTTAAATTCTTCAGGGTATCGTTTACTTCTCATAAGCACCTCGTTAATTAGCCATTTTATCTAACTAAAAGGTGTCTACAAAATCGGTGGCTATTCACTAAAACTGCGAGTAAAAAAAGACTGGTTAGATATTGGTCTTTTTTTTTAATTCTTAAATTCATTAATGAATTTGCTAATTTCATAAAAACATATCTTAAAACTTTATGAAAAATAATGCTTAGGTTAAGATGAGCTATCATTTCTAAAAGCATTCTAGAAGACCTATGCAACCATTTGTTCTATATAACTCAGAGCAACGTAAAAAAGTAGAATTTGTGCCTCGTAAAGAGGGTCAGATTGATCTGTATGTCTGTGGTATGACGGTTTATGACTACTGTCATATCGGACATGCACGTACAGTGGTTGCATTCGACTATATTATCCGTTTCCTGCGCAGTCAGGGCTGGCAGGTGAAATACGTACGCAATATCACCGATATTGACGATAAAATCATTAAACGTGCCAATGAAAATGGTGAAAGCATTTCATCACTGACCAGCCGTTTTATTGATGCGATGAATGAAGACTTTGCCAAGTTAGGCTGTCTTGCACCAGATGCTGCACCAAAAGCCACCGACTATATCGATCAAATGCAAAATATGATTGGTACCCTTGTCGATAACGGCACAGCATATCCAGCCAAGAATGGTGATGTGTATTTCGAAGTTGAAAAATTTGCCAAATATGGTCGTCTTTCAGGTCGTAAGCTAGAAGATATGCAAGCCGGTGCTTCTGAGCGTGTTGACGTTGAAGTTGAGAAAAAACACCCGTTTGACTTTGTGCTTTGGAAACACGCCAAAGAAAACGAACCATCTTGGACCTCTCCGTGGGGTAATGGTCGTCCAGGCTGGCATATTGAATGCTCTGCGATGTCAACTTGCTGCCTCGGCAACCATTTTGATATTCATGGTGGTGGTGCTGACTTAAGCTTCCCTCATCATGAAAACGAGATTGCACAATCTGAAGCAGCGACAGGTGAACAATATGTGAACTACTGGATGCATGCGGGCTTCATCAATGTCGATGGTGAAAAGATGTCGAAGTCTTTAGGTAACTTCTTCACCATCCGTGATGTGATTGAAAAATTCCATCCAGAAGTAGTGCGTTACTTTATCGTATCTTCACACTACCGCAGCCCGGTGAACTATTCAGATGTAGCTTTAAAAGAAGCGAAAAATACGCTGATGCGTTTCTATCATTCTTTCAAAGCTTATCAAGCAGTATATGGCGAACAACTGGTTGAAACTCTGGATCAAAACTTTGTTGAGCGCTTCAATACAGCTATGCGTGATGACTTCAATACCCCAGAAGCCATTACTGTATTGTTTGAACTGAATAAAGAGCTGAACCGTGCAGTAAAAGATCAGAATCAGGAGCAGGCTACTGTTTATTATTCTACTCTGCGCCATCTCACCAATATTCTGGGTCTGGTACAGCACAATGTCGATGAATTCCTGAAGTCTGATATTGGTCAGGAAGCTTTAGGCTTGTCTGAAGAGCAGATTGAAGATCTGATCCAGCAACGTAAAGATGCCAAAAAAGAGAAAAACTTTGCTCGTGCCGATGAAATCCGCCAGTCTTTATTAGACCAAGGGGTGGTGCTGGAAGATACCCGTCAAGGAACTGTATGGCGTCGTGCTGATTAATTCGGCAGTTGAATCAATAGAGAGTTGACAGTTAGCAGAAACTCTCTATAATTCACTCCCATATTGCGGGAATAGCTCAGTTGGTAGAGCACAACCTTGCCAAGGTTGGGGTCGCGAGTTCGAGTCTCGTTTCCCGCTCCAAAATTCAAAAAACCCTGATCGAAAGATTAGGGTTTTTTATTGCCTAATCAAAATATAAAAATAAATTCTTTATTAAATTACATGATTTAAATAGGAGCAATTACAGGCTAATTGAAGAAAAAAATTCCAAAACATTCTGTCTAAGTTTTATGAAAAGCTCTACATTTTGAAACCTGACATTTGCATAGATATGATAAAATTGCGAAAATTATTTTTTGCTAGACTGAGTCAACTCTGTATAGAGTTAAGGTAAACCTACTTTGAACCCACCAAATATGCCAAATCAAATAGACTTCCAGAAAGTTGCACTTGAAACCTTGCGTATCGAAGAACATGCATTACAGATTTTAGCTGCCCAAATCGATGAGCGTTTTAGTCAGGCATGTGAAATTATCCTGCAGTGTAAGGGGCGTCTGGTGATTACCGGGATGGGGAAATCCGGGCATATTGGCCGCAAAATGGCCGCGACTTTTGCATCTACGGGTACGCCTTCATTCTTCATGCATCCGGGCGAGGCAGGGCATGGTGATCTTGGGATGCTGGTACCGGGTGACGTACTGATTGCCATTTCAAACTCAGGCAAAAGTGATGAAATCATGATGCTGATGCCTCTGATCAAGCGTCTGGAAATTCCTTTAATTACCATTAGTGGTGACGACAAAGGCCCTATGCCACAAAATGCCGATGTCGCTTTAACTTTGGGTAATCTGCAAGAGGCTTGTCCACTGGGTCTGGCACCAACTTCAAGTACTACAGCGACTCTGGTGTTAGGCGATGCTCTGGCTGTAGCGCTGCTAGATGCACGTGGTTTTACTGCTGACGATTTTGCCCTTTCACATCCGGCCGGAGCACTTGGTAAACGCTTATTACTGCATGTTAAACACCTGATGCATACTGGTGCAGAACTGCCGAAAGTGTCACCAGATACACCGATGAATCAAGTTTTATACGAAATTTCAAATAAACGCCTAGGTTTAACCACAATTGTCGATCAAAATGATGTTCTGTTGGGTATTTTCACGGATGGGGACTTGCGCCGATTGATTGATAAGCAGCAAGGTTTTGATGTCAATCTGCCGATTCAAGAAGTGATGATCAAAAATCCTCTGACGATTTCTCAGGAAGTACGTGCTGTAGCAGCGCTAGAACGTATGAATGAACGTAAAATTAATCAATTTGTAGTTGTTGATGATGCCAATAAAGTCATTGGTGTAATTAGTATGCATGACCTGATTCAGGCTGGGGTAAATTAATAGATGGCATCTTATGTATTATTAGAGCAGGCACGTCATATTGAAGCACTGGTGCTTGATGTGGATGGGATTCTAAGTGACGGTTTTGTTACGCTGACCAATACGGGAGATGAGATCAAATCCTTTGATATTCGTGATGGTCTGGGTATGAAGCTGGTTCAGCAGGCTGGAATTAAAGTGATTATCATCACTGGACGTCAAAGTAATATTGTACAAAAACGTATGTCTGATTTAGGGGTAGACCTAGTCTATCAGGGACGTGAAGACAAAGGCGTTGCCCTCAAAGAAGCTTGCGCTCAGTTGAATATCGATCCTGAAGATTGCCTGTATATGGGCGATGACTGGCCTGACCTCTCAGCTTTTGCGATTGCTGGCATGAAAGTGACAGTTCCAAATGGTCATGTCGAAGTACGTCGTCGTGCCGATCTGGTGACTCAGGCGATGGGTGGTCGTGGTGCAGTGCGCGAGATCTGTGACATGCTTTTAATGTCTAAAGGTGTTTACCAAGAATTACTTGAAAAGTTTACTCGTGCGCCATATTAATCAACTATACGTTCTGGATTAAGTACACTGCTTATGGATACTAAAGTTTTATACGTAACCGCGATTATTCTCGCAGCCATAAGTGGTGGTTATTATTATTTCAGTGGAAGTGGCAATAAGCTTCAGGTAGATGCTGCACGCAGTATGAAATCCACGGCTGAAAATATTAATTTGACGCAGACCGATGAAAAAGGTGAGCTGGCTGTTCGTGCTCAAGTCGATCGACTCGAGCAGGATATGCAGAAAAGAACCTCGAAGCTGGAAAATATGAATGCTTCTATGTACAAGGATGGCAAAGTAGATTCTACTTTTTATGCCAAACTTGTGAATGGGTACAAGGATAATACTAAAGTGATCCTTTCTCAGCAGGTGGTAGCAACCAAGATTCTGCAAGATGGTCAGCTTCAGTTCAAGACAGAAGAGTTAACAGGTTTCCCTAAAACACGAGAAATTGAAACGGATAAAGCTGTAGAAGTAACGACTCCACAAGCTGAGTTTATCAGTCAGGGCTTGAAGGCAAATCTAAATGACGGGCAATACGAATTTTTTAATATTCGAGGAAAGTATGAACCAAATTCTTAAACCTAAAATGACGACTACTTTCCTGAAGCGTACTGCGCTTGCTGCTGTGCTCGGGTTTACTTCACTCGCAGCATTGGCAATTCCTTCAGACCGCCAGCAGCCTATTTCACTGGTAGCTGACCGTGCAACTTTTAATGAGCGTACCGGTATCACAACTTATACCGGTAATGTCATTATTGAGCAAGGGACCATGAAACTTCAGGCAAACTCAATTGTGGCGAACCTGAATAGCAAGAAGCAAATCAGCACGATTACAGCAAATGGCAGTCCTGCACGTTTCCAGCAACAGATTGATGCTGCTAAAGGAATTGCGAAAGGTCAGGCACAGAAGATTGTCTACAATGCTGATACCGGTATTATTACCCTGACAGGTAATGCCTTCCTGGAACAGGATGGGGCCAGTATCCGTGGTAATACGCTTCGATACAGCATGAATAAGGGTGATATTGAAGCTGTCGGTACGCCAAATAAAACTGGTTCCTCTTCAGGTCGTGTACAGATTGTGATTCCACCATCCAGTTCTAAATCCTTCCCGGGAGCACGTGACTAATGGCTGAATCAAAGGTTCAAACTTTAACCATTAAACATCTGGCGAAAAACTATAGTAAACGTTGGGTGGTGAAGGATGTATCCTTCAGCATGAAAAGTGGTCAGATCGTTGGTTTGCTTGGACCGAATGGTGCAGGTAAGACCACCAGTTTCTATATGGTGGTTGGTCTGGTGCGTATGGATAAAGGTGAAATATATCTGGATGATCTGGATCTCTCAGATTTGGCCATGCATGAACGTGCCCGTAAAGGGATTGGTTATCTGCCGCAGGAAGCTTCTATTTTCCGGAAGCTTACCATTGCTGAAAATATCATGGCGATTCTTGAAACCCGTAAGGAATTGACCAAAGCCCAGCGTCAGCAGCGCCTGGCAGAATTGCTGGCAGACTTTAAGATTACCCATATCAAAGATTCTCTGGGCATGAGTGTCTCTGGTGGTGAGCGTCGTCGTGCGGAAATTGCCCGTGCGCTGGCAGCTGATCCAAAATTCATGCTACTTGATGAACCCTTTGCCGGGGTCGATCCGATTTCTGTCGGAGATATTAAAGACATTATCACAACCTTGAAAGATCGTGGTATTGGGGTATTAATTACTGATCATAATGTGCGTGAAACTTTGGCAATCTGTGAGCATGCGTATATTGTCAGTGAAGGTGCAGTGATTGCAGAAGGTACACCACAAGAAATCCTGAATAATGAAACTGTTAGAAAAGTGTATCTGGGTGATGACTTTACCGTGTAATTCGGCTTTATTACCTTAATCAAGCCCACACAGTCAACTTTAGCGTTGTTGTGTGGGATTTTTTCGTCGAAAATATTTTAGTATCATCAATTTTAAAATATGTTTGGTATATAGTTAGTTTAAAAACGACACCAATAATCATGCTATTGCAAGCAAAAAAATTAATAAACTTCGGGGTAATTTACAGGGAAAAAAAAGAGTATTTATTGCCTTTGCAAATGTCTCAGGTTTATGCGGCAGATACGGAAAAGGGATATTTTCAGGGATTCAAACAAGGGGTCAGTAAACTATTCTCCCCTGAACCTGTGAAATCCTCACATACGGTTGCTCTGCGGGATTTGAGTAATTATCAGCTGGATACCTCACGTGTTCAGGAGTTGCCCCAAGTAGGCGGTTTTCAGAATGGTACTCGTTCCCAGAATAATATTCCAGCGATGGGCATTCCCAGACGCATTGATCTCAAGGATGCTGTACTTACAGCAGTTCAGCGTCGTCCCGAGATTTCACAAAGTATATCTTCGCTGTCCTCTCAGGCTGCCAATATTGATGTCGCAAAGGCACAATACTATCCACAGATTTCGGGTGGATTTGGAACAGCAGATTTAACCAAGGGTGAGCGCGGTCGTCAGGTAGTTTCCCTGAATGCGACCCAAATGCTATATGATTTTGGCAAGTAAAATCCAGCGTAACCACTGAAGAAGCCAAGCTTGCCGAAGCGCAGGCACGGGTTTTAGTTAGCCTGGATCAGATTGCACTTGAAGTGGCAGATGCCATTGTCAATATCAAGCGCTATCAGGAAATCACCAAGATTGCCGAGCAGCAGAAACAAGGGATTGCACGAATTGCGGAAATTGCCAATCTGCGAGCCAAAGCCGGGATCAGCAGTCAGGCCGATCCGATTCAGGCCCAATCCAATTTGGAAGCTGCAGAGAATAACCTGATTGTGCAACAAACCCAGTTACGTCAATATCAACAAAAACTGCGTACTTTACTCGGCTTTGATATATCCAATGTAGAGTGGGAAATTCCGGATAGTCTGATTCAACAGGCCGGACTTTACCAGGAGCCTGAATTTACCAGTATTCCAACGTTGATGTTGGCACATGCTGGCGTGGAAGTTGCACGTTCGCAAAAGGAGCAGGCCAGGTTAAATACTTATCCTACCATTAGGGCGTGTCCTCATTTGAAGAATTGGTTTTAAATACTTAAAATCCTCCTTTGAGTTATTTTTATTTCTATATTTTCAATGGCACGTACTCTTCTTACCGATGCTATCTGGCAGCAAATTCAAGATACTATGCGATTACATGGTTGCTACCGTTCAAAGAATAGTAGAAATATCATGGAAGCGATCTTATGGAAACTGCGTACAGGCGCCACATGGCGTGATATTCCTCAA
>NZ_PQLP01000071.1:0-8269 GCF_002918965.1 Acinetobacter sp. ACNIH3
TCTTGAATTTGCTGCCAGATATCATCGGTAAGAAGAGTACGTGCCATTGAAAATATAGAAATAAAAATAACTCAAAGGAGGATTTTAAGTATTTAAAACCAATTCTTCAAATGAGGACACGCCCTAGGGTTTTTATTGTGATGAAAATTGAGTATTAACCGGTGCCTGTACTTAAAAGTGTAGATTAAATGTACGTTGACCAATCTAAACAACAATAAAGTGATAAATATTGTAGGCTGGTCTTTACCCCTCGCTGTTTTTTTAAGACAATATGCAGCAGTTTTGAAAGTCTTTTCATCATTTTCTATTTCTGAATTATTTGGACACTGATTTATGACAACCCCGCTTAATGAACGTCGTGTTGCAAACGCAATTCGTGTATTGGCAATGGATGCTGTGCAAAAAGCAAACTCAGGACATCCAGGTGCTCCAATGGGGATGGCAGACATCGCTGATGTGGTTTGGCGCGAATTTTTAAGCCATAACCCGACTAACCCGAATTGGGCGAACCGCGACCGTTTTGTATTGTCGAACGGTCACGGCTCAATGCTGCAATATGCACTTCTTCATTTAACGGGCTATGATCTTTCAATCGAAGATTTGAAATCATTCCGTCAATTGCATTCTAAAACTCCAGGTCATCCGGAATTGGGCTATGCACCTGGTATTGAAACCACTACTGGTCCATTAGGCCAGGGTATTGCCAATGCCGTAGGTTTTGCACTGGCTGAAAAAACGCTTGCTGCGCAATTCAACAAAGACGATATTCAAGTTGTTGATCACTTTACTTACTGCTTCCTGGGCGATGGCTGCTTGATGGAAGGTGTTTCTCACGAAGCATGTTCATTAGCGGGTACTTTGGGTCTAGGCAAGCTGATCGCTTACTATGATGATAACGGCATTTCGATTGATGGCGAAGTTGAAGGCTGGTTCTCTGACGATACAGAGCAACGTTTCAAATCTTATGGCTGGCAGGTCATCAAAGTTGATGGTCATGATGCAGATGCAATCCGTCAAGCGACTGTAGAAGCGAAAGCTGAAGCGAACAAACCAACCATCATCATGTGTAAAACAGTGATTGGTTTAGGTTCACCAAATAAACAGGGTAAAGAAGACTGTCATGGTGCACCTTTAGGTAATGACGAGATTGTATTGACCCGTGAAGCTTTGGGCTGGTCAGATGAAGCATTTGTTATTCCTGCTGAAGTTTATGCAGCATGGGATGCCAAAGAAAAAGGTTCACAAGCTGAAGCAGCCTGGAATGAGACTTTTGCCGCTTATGCAGCAAAATACCCAACTGAAGCAGCTGAATTAAAACGCCGTCTTTCTGGTGATCTTCCAGCTGACTTCGTTGCAAAAGCAGATGCTTACATTGCTGAAGTAAATGCAAAAGAAGAAACGATTGCGACACGTAAAGCAAGCCAAAATACGTTACAAGCACTTGTACCTTCTTTACCTGAAGTGCTTGGCGGTTCTGCTGACCTTGCAGGTTCTAACCTGACTTTATGGAAAGGTGCACAAGGCGTACAGGACAATCCGGCAGGTAACTACGTACACTATGGCGTACGTGAGTTTGGTATGACTGCAATTGCCAATGGTGTAGCACTACACGGTGGTTTCATTCCGTATGTAGCAACATTCCTGATGTTTATGGAATATGCACGTAATGCAGTGCGTATGTCTGCTCTAATGAAACAGCGCGTAATTCATGTTTATACGCATGACTCAATCGGTCTAGGTGAAGATGGTCCAACACACCAACCGGTTGAACAAATCGCATCTTTACGTGGTACACCGAACCTGAATACATGGCGCCCATGTGACACTGTTGAAGCCGCGATTTCCTGGAAATCAGCTTTAATGCGTTCAGAAGGCCCAACGGCATTAATCTTCTCTCGTCAAAACTTGCCATTCCAGACCCGTACTCAAGCACAAATCGAGAACGCTGCGAAAGGTGGTTATGTACTGGCTGAAGAAAAAGGCGAATTGAAAGCGATCATTATTGCAACGGGTTCAGAAGTATCTCTGGCAATGGAAGCGTATGCACAACTTGAAGGTGTACGTGTCGTCTCTATGCCATGTGCTGAAGAATTCATGAAGCAAGATGCTGCTTACCGTGAAGCAGTTCTCCCTGCAGCGATTCGTGCACGTGTAGCGGTAGAAGCTGCACATGTGGATTACTGGTGGAAATTTGTAGGTCTTGACGGTCGTGTGATTGGTATGACTACTTATGGTGAATCTGCACCTGCGAAAGATCTGTTCCAGTTCTTCGGTATTACCACTGAAGCAGTTGTAGCAGCTGTAAAAGAGATTACTGCTTAATCAACTGATTAAACAGTTTTTAAAGGACGCCCCAGTTTTGGGGCGTCTTTTGTTTTTTCACTTTTTAGTGTTGTTTTCATGTGGCAACCGCTAAAAAGTTCTCCCATAGTCGAAATGAAAGAGTGAGATGAACATGAGCTTGTATGAACAAATTAACGATGAAATTACTTTAATGGATGCAGGCGAACAGAAATGGATCGGGCAGGATCTGCCTCTTGAAGCAATGATGGCAGTTGAGCTGTTACTTCAGGATCTAGCGGCTGAAAAAATTATTAAAGTGCGTCGTAAGAACCATGAAAAACATTCTGGTTTAAAGCAGATTGACCGTATTCTGGTGGAAAAGCTTTAAAGTTGAAGACTTAAATAGCCCCACATGGGGCTTTTTTTGTACCAAAATAATCATCTGTATGAGTCATAGATATATTTTAAAAAATTGGTGTAAGTAAAAATAAAAAATATCTTATCTTAATCATCAAAATAGCCTAAGCTAATTGAATCTATTTGAAATAGAAGAATCGTATAAAAATGATGATACAAGACCAGATTCAAATTGAGCCTCTAGAAAATATTACACAGCAGGAGTGGCTGCCATTATGGTTGGATTACCAGAATTTTTATCAGACTCAGCTCAGTGAAGAGGTAGATCAGCATACCTGGCAAAGGCTTACTGATCTAGCATTCGGCAATATGTATGGATTCGCAGCGATTCTGAATCAGCAAGTTATCGGCATTGTGCATGTCATTCAACATGACAGCTGCTGGACTTTAACGCCGTATGCCTATTTGCAAGATCTTTATACGCGTATTGATTTTCGAGGGCGGGGTGTGGCACGAGCCTTGATTGAGAAAGTATATGTAGATGCCAAACAGCGTGGATGTGATCGAGTGTATTGGTTAACTCATGAGAGCAATCGACAAGCACAGCAGCTTTATGATCAGGTTGCCAAGAAAACCGGTTTCATCCAATACCGAATGGATTAATAGTAGAAATTAAAAAAATAACTTACAATTTTATCGTTTCATCGCTGCAACAAAACGTTTTATCTTTAGGGCTGTAAATATTTCTGAATTCTATACACTTGAAAACATCCAAAACGAGAGATAAAAACATGAATTTCAAAACATTAGCATTAGGCTTAGCGGTTTCATCGGTAGCAACATTTTCTATGGCGAAGCCGGTTGCGTATACCATTGATCCAGGCCATACCGCGACCGTATTTAGTTGGAGTCACTTTGGTTTCTCGACACCATCTGCGAACTTTAGTGATATTCAGGGCACGATTACGGTTGATAATGAAAAGCCTGCTAACTCATCAGTGAATGTAACTATTCCGGTATCGAGTATTAATACCAATGTTAAAGCACTGGATGAGCATATTCAAAAAGCAGAATTCTTTGATGTAGAGAAATATCCAAACATCACGTTTAAAAGTACCAAGGTTCAGGCTTTAGGTAAAAACAAATATAAAATCACCGGTAATTTGACTATAAAAGGTGTAACCAAGCCAGTTGTGCTGGATGCAGTGTTAAATAAACAGGCTATTCATCCAATGACAAAACTGCAAACAATTGGCTTCAATGCGACTACATCATTTAACCGTTCAGCTTTCAATGTGGGCGCATATGTGCCAAATGTCGGTGATAAAATTACTGTAAACATTACCACCGAAGCATCTGTACCCGCTGCGAAAAAATAACAAAAGACAAATTTAAAAAGCACCCTGTTGGGTGCTTTTTTATGGATGAAAATTAAGCTTTGCTAGAAATTAGTAGATAGCTAATCTGAATAAATATCTTTTATCATCCACTTAATTTGAAGAATAAAAATTAGCTGGTTTGAATGTGCTTGAGAAATTCTTGAAGAATGGACACCGATACAGCTTCTAAAGCAGCAGCATATTGCTGATTGTCGGCACGTAAGGCTGCAATGTCGATATTCGCATGACGCAGCTCACAGGTATGGCCAATCAGCCATTTCTCCAGACGCTCAGCTTCCACTTCAGCATGAAATTGCAGTGCCAGAATATTGCTGCCAATCCGGAAAGCCTGATTTGGATAGACCGCAGAACTTGCCAGAAGCTCAGCCTCTGTGGGCAGGTCGAACGTATCTCCATGCCAATGTAATACTTCAAGATTTTCCAGATTTTTTAGTGGATTATTCTCTACAGATGCAAGGCTAAGCTTGGACCAACCAATCTCTTTGCTATGACCTGCATACACTTTTGCTCCTAATGCATGCGCAATGAGCTGTGCACCTAAACAAATTCCTAAAGTCGGCAAATTATGCTTTAAACGAACTTTCAGTAAGTCTATTTCCTGATGTAAGAAAGGATAGTCTTCAGTTTCATAAACGCCGATTGGACCACCTAAAATCACCGTCAGACCTGTATGTTCAAATGCCTGGGTCAGGTCATCGACCCCTGCTTCAAAATAACGTACGCGTAGGCCGAGCTGATAGAAAGTATCTTCCCACGCGCCAAGGTCTTCAAAGGCAAGATGCTGGATGGCATAGACCGTGTCTGGAAATTCGTCAAAATTAAGCATGATGGTGACTGATAAAAGAAATGATTTAATTTAACGTGAATCATATGACTTGGAAAGCTGAATTCAGCTCAATGAGCTCCTCCATTTAGCAGTGGATTGGTTGCAATTGCTTAAACTCTGTAAAGATACTCCGCTATTGTTCACTTCAGTTTGGGTATAACTTGGAACTTGATGACCGTATGCAATCCCATAGTTTTATATACTGATAACAACTCCATTAGGGGAGCCATGCTATGCAAAGTCTAAGCCTTTATATTGATCGTAAAAGATTAAGTCCCTATGCCATGTCGGTTTTTGTGGCCCTGAGAGAAAAACATGTCGATTTTAAAGAGATTAAAATCGATCTGGATAAGGATGAAAATAAAACAGATACCTATCTAAGAATCTGTAAAACTGGAAAAATTCCCTGCTTATCTGTGGATGGCTGGTCAATTTTTGAGTCCATGGCAATTACCGAGTTTCTGGACGAGCTTTTTCCAGCACCTGATTATCCGGCTCTTTATCCGGCAGATATTCGGGCGCGCGCTAAATGTCGGGCGGTACAAGCATTGCTTAAATCTGATTTTAGTCTGATATGTCAAAATATGCCTTCCACAGGTATCTTTCAGCCATTACCAGAACCTTATATTCCAGACCGGCATACCCAAGTGGAAATTGATCGATTAACCAGAGTAAGTGAGGCTTTGATTGGCGATCAATGGTTAAGTTCACAATGGAGTATTGCCGATTTTGATTTAGCCTTCATGCTACATCGATTATTGAGTTTTAAAGTCACCATCTCTGAAAGGCTTTATAGTTATGTCATGCGGAATTTTCAGCGCGAATCTGTGCATGTCTGGTTTAAATTAAGAGAACTGGAACGAGGTACATGGGATCCATCACCATTTGATGTGCCGTGAGTTGAGAAAAGCGTTCAAGGTTGATGGATTTAAGTCATGATTTAATTGTTTAAATAACTCCTGAATTGAGCAGAAATCAGGAGTTATTTATTCATGGGCATCTTCAGGATATTATTTTAATAAATCTAACAGGGCATCCGCCGTTGCTGCAGATGATGCTGGATTTTGTCCGGTAATCAGTAAACCATCCTGCTGCACATGAACTTGCCAATCATCAGCTTTGGAATAATGCCCACCATTTTCCTTCAGCATATCTTCGACCAAGAATGGAACAATATTCGTCAGGCCGACTCCCTCTTCTTCGGTATTGCTAAAACCAGTTACTGATTTACCTGACACAATGGAGTGGCCTTCACTATCTTTTACCTTTTTCAGTACTCCTGGCGCATGGCAGACCAGTGCGACAGGCTTATTGGATTGCAAGGTTTCTTCAATTAAATGGATTGAAGTGTAATCATTGGCTAAATCCCATAACGGACCATGCCCACCTGGATAGAATACGGCATCAAACTCATCTGCATTTACTTCGCTTAATTTATGGGTATTGGCTAAAGCACGCATGGCGGTTTCATCTGCTTCAAAACGTCTGGTTGCTTCAGTTTGGGCATCTTCAGCACTGCTTTTAGGATCAAGCGGCGGGTGACCACCTTGTGGGGAGACTAAAGTGATTTCGGCTCCTGCATCAATGAATCGATAATATGGGGCAGCCAGTTCCTCTAGCCAGAAACCGGTTTTTTCGCCTGTGTCACCAAGTTGATCATGGGAGGTCAGAACAATCAAAATTTTCATATGTTTACCTAAGATTATGTCAGATTTAAAATTTAATAAGTAAAATTATTGGATAGATGGATAGGAGAAAAATTGCCATCGTTAAACTGGAAACTTAAATTTAAAACAGCTTGGATTTGATATTTTGTAGCAATCCTTAAAACAAATGTTTTAAACACCTATATATATGAAATGTTTTAAAAAAATCATTACGATTGATCAGAACTTTTCTTTTTCTTTCCGCCACCATCCTGTTTATTGACTGTAGACCAAGCAATACGTTCAGCCTCTTCTTCAGAACGTCCTTGTTCTTTCTCACTTTCTTCAATGTGTTTAGCTTGCCGTTTCTGTTTTTCCGTATAGGCAGATTTATCACCTCTAGGCATAGTCTGATCCTCACATGCGGTCTGATATGGGAATGACTATAACAAGGACTTGATTTAGGCAAAGTAAGCTTCTGTCAGGATTTGTTTGAATTGTTTTATAGGTCATTAAATGACTGGAACATTTATATCTAACTTATTTTTAGTTCTAAAGAGAAGTCAATTTTAAAATCTTAATTTTGAACAGGATAATGACCCCAGAGCCATCATCCTAAAGCTTTTATTTAGCCATTAACAATGCTGCCACCATTTACGTGGATCACCTGACCCGAGATATAGCTGGCTTCTTCACTAGCCAGAAATAAATAGGCTGGAGCGACTTCACTTGGCTGTCCCATGCGGCCCATCGGTGTCTGTTTACCAAACTCTTTTAAGGTTTCTTCATCAAAACTACTTGGAATAAGTGGGGTCCAGATCGGGCCGGGTGCAACCCCATTAACACGAATACCTGTCTTGTTTTTCAGCAAATTGGTCGAAAGACTACGGGTAAACGTGGTAATTGCACCCTTAGTGCTAGAGTAGTCGATCAGTTCATCATGTCCGTGATAGCTAGTAATACTAGTGGTATTAATAATACTGTCACCTGCCTGCATATGTGGGAGAACTGCCTGAGTTAAATGAAACATACTCAGAATATTGGTGTTAAAAGTTTTATATAGCTGTTCAGGAGAGATATCGGTAATACTTTTCTGCGGATATTGTACTCCTGCATTATTTACCAGAATATTAATTGTCTTGAATTCCTGAATAGTCTGTTTTACCAGATCTTGAATTTCTTCTGGTTGCTGCAAGTCACATTTGATCAGTAGACAGCGCTGTCCTTCTGCTTCAACCATTTTCTTTGTATCTTTTGCATCCTGATCTTCATCCAGATAGCAAATCGCGATATCCGCTCCTTCACGAGCAAACAGGACAGATACCGAACGGCCAATCCCACTATCTCCACCGGTAATAAGAGCAACTTTGCCTTTCAATTTCTCGCTACCTTTATAGTGAGGTTTAATGATCTCTGGCTCTGGGTTCATTGCAGTCTGAACACCAGGCTGATGGTCTTGTGTTTCGGTTGAATTTGGGGTTTCAGGATAATTATTCATATATTTTCAGGTCCATTGTTTAGTGTAATGACAGAAAAATATATTAGGGAGATTTTCCAGAAATAGGCTAAGACCTGACATTTCATAACAGAATCTATGCAGGAGATTGCATTTGTTGAATTAGGTTTACATTAGACCTCTTTCATAAATCATTTTTTGCTCAGTTCCAAGTTGTAGATTCCAGCGATTAAATTGAATCTCAAACCAAGCCTTTTACCTCTATTTCGATAACGCTCAGCAAGGATTTTGAAGGTTTTCA
>NZ_PQLP01000072.1:0-7900 GCF_002918965.1 Acinetobacter sp. ACNIH3
AGATCGGTTTGTTACCGAATACGGATTTCCTGAAAGAAACCAAAGTTGAGTTAAGCAACCGCGGTGAGATTGTGATTAACGAGCGCAATGAAACCAATGTGAAAGGTGTATTTGCTGCGGGTGACTGCACCACAGTACCTTACAAGCAGATCATCATTGCCACAGGTGAAGGCGCGAAAGCATCACTGTCTGCATTTGACTACATCATCCGTTCAGGTCAGTAATCATTTGAATTAAATAAAAACAGCCTGCTTTATGCAGGCTGTTTTTATTTAAAGATTACATTAAATAGGCGATATGCTTGAATACTTGAATAGAGTCGTTGAGAATTTTTAAAGAGAATTCTGTTCATCATCAGATAATTTAAATAAATTAAAACTCTTTCTGGATAAAACATTGTCCACAATTGCTTACATGTTTAATCTCACGATGCACTATCGAATACAAACATTTCCTCACATAATATAAACACACAATTCAAAATTGATGTTTAAAAATAATAACCATAAAAACTAGTAAAATAAGGAGAAGAATATGCAGTATCAATATCATTGTGCATGCTGCAATAAAGCTGTTTCATCTACCGATACCTCATGTCCAAATTGTGGCTCACATAGCATCAGAAGTCCTTATAGTTTCTGGATGTTGTGCCTATTGGCCTGCTTAGCTGCAGCAGTCGTATTTAAAGTGGTTCATGTCTCTTCACACGCCCAACAGGATGTACCCACCAAAGACACTATTTTCAATGCATTACAACTTGAAGTAAAACAATCTTCTTAATTCAAACAGTGATGATTTTCACGGTTCATTTTCCTCAGGGGCCTGATATTCAGTATCAGGCCAAATCATTTTATAAACACTGATTCTTGCAAGACTAGGTATATATCTTAGAAATTCCGCAATGCTCTGCCCAGTTGATTTACAATAATACAAGTCTTGTAGAGGTTTTGAGTATGGTGCAGTTAATTCGCAAAGGTGGTTTAAGAGAACGTGCGAACCGCAGTCGCAGTTATCAAGGTTCAGAAAATACAGAAGCCACGTTAAAACCAAACCGTTATAGCTCTTCACAAAAAACAGATGAAAAAAAAGAGGAAACTACTGTTTCCCCTATTTTAGTTGACCAAGATCTCTCTCGTCAGGATTGATCTTCTTAATTCATTAAAACCAATGCGTCATACCAAAGCCAGATTGCAAAGATCAGGAACAGTATGCCCGAAATCAAATCTATATAGTTGCCTGCACGTTGGTACAGCACTTTGATTTTCGGCTGAGAGATGAGTAGCATCAGCAAAGCAAAAGTCAGGAAAGTTTGTAGTGGAATAATCACTGCCAGCTGTGATTTCAGATAATCTGAAGCTGATGAGCTGAGGGCCAATGAAAAAACACTGCTAAAATAAATCAGTGTTTTGGGATTAGACAGATTGGTCAATAAACCTAAAGTAAAATAATTTTTCGCTTCATTCATCATTATTTGATCATCGCTGGCTTCATGGCGCTGTTTAAATGCCTGTAATCCGCCTTTGAGCATCGCCCAGCCCATTCTTGCCAGAAATGCTCCACCCACAATCATGAGTACTTGCTGAATCCAGGGGAATTGATCAATCAGCACGGTAAAACCAGCCAGGGTCAGTACCACCCAAACCACAATCCCAGCCGAAATGCCGGCAATAATTTTTAAGGTATTGGAACGATTAGTAGATGCTGCACTTCGTGCAATCAGCAGGACGTCCGGTCCGGGGCTCAGTTGAGCAATAAAATGCAAACCACAAATGGTTAACAACAAAGACATATTTCTTCTATTAGCGATGACTAAAACCGCAGCATTATAACTTTTGTTTAAATTTTCGCAGTACTTTTATCTTAATTTACTCACATAAAAAAGCCGAATCATGGGATCCGGCTGCATAAATGTAAATCGAAATTATTTTGGATTCACATCTTTCATTTCAATCTTTTTCGCCTCTGGCGTCACTTCACGTGCTTCACCATCAATAATGGTTGAATCGCCACGACCACCTTGCTGATTTTGCATTTCCTGCATCTGACGCATCATTTCTGCAAATGGATTTTGACCTTGAGCGCCGCCCATATCGCCCATCATGCCACCCATCATTTTTTCCATCATGGCTTGCTGGCGTTTCATCATGACTTTCATCATCGCTGCTTTAAATGCCTGCTGTACAGCCGGGATCAGCATTAATACCGCCAGCACGTCTGTAATCAGACCTGGAATCAGCAGGAAAAAACCAGCCAGAATTTTTGGCAGATTATTGGTCATGGCCGGATCAGCACTCATCTGGCCCATTTGCATTTGTTGCATCTGCGGCATGAGTCCGGTGGCATATTTGCGAATCAGGTTCATACCGATAAAGAATGCGGCCACAAACCAGAAAAAGACGTACCACATGCTCCCGACGAGGTCGCCCACGCCAATCCACACAAATACTTCCAGGATTACGCCAGCAAGGATAATAAGAAATAATTTCATGAAAATTAATCTAATCTCTATTCAATAATTAAGGATGTAATCAACTGCTTCATCAGGATCAAGCTTTTTTGATACGCTTATGTAACAATATGGGCATTATTTTATTTTTAAAGTGCAGGCATGTCATTAATTATTGGGATTGACCCAGGTTCACGTCTTACAGGGTATGGCATTATTCAAAAAGAAGGTTCCAAACTGTCTTTTGTGGATGCAGGAACCATCAGAACGGAAACTGCGGAAATGCCTGAGCGATTAAAGCGAATTTTTGCCGGGGTTGAACGTATTGTTAAATTCTATGGTCCGACAGAAGCGGCCGTAGAACAGGTGTTTATGGCACAAAACCCGGACTCTGCCCTGAAACTCGGCCAGGCCCGTGGTGCAGCCATTGCAGCATTGGTTAATCTGGATCTGCAAGTCGCTGAATATACGGCACGTCAGATCAAGCAGTCTGTCGTTGGCTACGGCGCGGCAGAAAAAGAGCAGGTACAGATGATGGTCATGAAAATTTTAAACCTCAGCATCAAACCCCAACAGGATGCAGCGGATGCCTTGGCTGCGGCAATCTGTCATGCCCATGCTTCGGGTAGCATGAGCAAGATGGCTGTGTTAAATGCGCTTGGAGGTATGGCACGTGGGCGTAGCCGTGTCAGCAGACGTCGTTAATCATTATATGAATATTTGATCTGAAAATTTTCAAACTGATATTCAGCAGGATTTAATTCAAGTTGTTGAATATCAGCCAAATCTGCATAAATTAGTCCCTTTTGACTACGTATAATCATCTCTTGAATTTTTCTCTCATCTCCAACCACTACAGCCTCTACCGGTGCAGTTGGCAGATTTTGTACATAACCTTTTAATTCCAGTTCTACTGCCTGAACTGCAAACCAATTTCGATAGCCTACTTTCTGCACTGTTCCTGAAATAATCAGTTTCGCGGCCTGTATCATGACTTCCCTAAAGATTAACCACTTTATAAATGGCTTGTTTCATATCCTGTGCCTGCAAACCACGCTGACCATATTTTGCCAACTCATCTCCGGCCAAGGCATGTAAAGTCACGATTTCATGCAGATGAATATTCTCATGGAACTGGGCTTTCAGACTGGCAATCATGCCAGCCAGTACATCGCCCATCCCTCCAGTGCCCATACCCGGATTACCCGCAGTACAGATATACAGCTGATCTTCCAGAATCAGACTGCCCGAGCCTTTCAAGACCCACTGTCCTTTGAATTTCTGCTGTAAGGTATGAATGGCAGCGATTCGGTCAGCTTCGATATCTTGAGTTTTATATCCTAATAAGATTGCTGCTTCGCCCGGATGAGGGGTGCAATAAGTTCGTGGATTTAATTGTTCTGGGCGCTTTGCCAGGAACCACAGCGCATCTGCATCTAGTACGATCTCCAGCTGAGATTGCTGAATGGCACTAAACCAGAACTGATACTGCTGTTCAGCCCAGAGATCACGTCCCAAGCCCATACCAAAACAAACGGCATCTACTTGCTGTAACAGATTATCACGCTGATCTTCATCTAGGGCATTCATATCTTTGAGCATGATATTTGGTGCCCGTGAAAGGATTGCCGTATGATGTTTAGCATCACAAATAACAGTCACTTTACCCGCTCCTGCTGCAAATGCAGCTTCAGCTGACATGATTACCGCACCGCCCATATCAGCATGACCGCCAATCACCAGTACATGTCCATAACTGCCCTTATGTCCAAAGGCCTGACGTTTGGGTAAATGGATGTGAGTACCAGATAATTGAGCAACAGGTTTCAATTCAGCATCGATTGGAATTGCAGATATACATTCTACCTGCCCAGCATAGGCTTTCCCCTGCCCGGTAAACAAACCTGTTTTAAGCCCCAGTGCCGTGTAAGTATAATCAGCCTGAATAGCGACTGGCAAAGGTTGCCCAGTATTAGCATGGAGACCACTTGGAATGTCGATTGCGATTTTTAAGCCCTTTTGAGCATTAATACTTAGAATCATCTGTTGCCATGTGTCATTCAGATCACGGTTAAGACCTATCCCAAATAACGCATCAATATAGGCATCACATTCAGTCTGAAAATCAAAATGCGGATAGACTTTTATGCATGCATCAAGTGCTTCCTGACTCGCCGAAGCCAGATCCTGTGAACCACCCTTTTCTGCTGCATAAATCTCTACCTCAAAACCAGCCTGCTGTAGGTACTTCCCGACCAGATAGCCATCTCCGGCATTATTACCCTGCCCACAACAGACCGCGACCTTTTGAACATTTTCTTCAATAAATAAAGGAATCAGGCACTGCACAATGCTCCAGGCGACTTGCTGCATCAGACCATAAGAACTGTTTTTTTTAGCAAACCAGCGCTGCTCCCAGGCTTGAATACTTTGGCTATGATAAACGGGGCTATGGTAAACTTGTTGCTGCATTTTTTATTCCCTGTTCCCGGTTTATGATTACACCCGATTCTCCCGCGCAAATTCAGGTTTTTCAAGAGGATCCAGAAGCCCTCAAAGCATGGATCAAAGTACAAGCGCTGGAATTGGGTTTTTCTGATTGTGTCATTGCCCGGCCGGATGCTCAAGCAGAATTGCCACGTCTGCAGGAATATCTGGAGCGTGGTTATCATGGCGATATGAAATTTCTGGAAGAAAATCTGGACAAACGTGCTAATCCAACACTATTAATTCCAAATACTCGCTCTGTGATCTGTGTGCGTATGGATTATCTAGTCGAATCACCTGAACCGAGAATGGTTCCCGATGCACCAAATTCTGCAATTATTGCCCGCTATGCCCGTGGTCGTGATTATCACAAGACCATGCGTGGTCGGCTAAAAATGCTGTCAGCTAAAATCAAAGAAAAAGTCGGAGAATTTGAATCACGTCCTTTTGCCGATTCAGCACCCGTTTTTGAAAAGTCTCTGGCTGAAAATTCCGGTATGGGCTGGACTGGTAAACATACGCTGCTGATTCATAAAAAATCCGGTTCCTTCTTTGTACTCGGCGAACTGTTTACTTCACTGGAACTGCCATTTGATGAACCGACGACCAAACACTGTGGTTCTTGTACGGCCTGTATCGATATCTGCCCGACACAGGCGATTGTTGAGCCGTATATGCTGGATGCACGGCGCTGTATTGCCTATCTTACCATTGAGTATAAAGGCATTATTCCTGAAGATCTTCGTCGTGGCATTGGTAATCGGGTATTTGGTTGTGATGACTGTCAGTTGATTTGTCCCTGGAACAGCTTTGCCAAGACGACGACCATTGCAGACTTTCATCCACGGAATGGACTGGATCAGGCCAGCCTGCTGGATTTATGGCAATGGGATGAGCCCACCTTTTTAGCTTCAACAGAAGGTAGTCCGCTACGGCGTACCGGTTATCAAAGCTTTATGCGCAATATTGCTATTGGTTTAGGCAATGCGCCATTTAATCCAGCGATTATTCAAGCCTTGCAAAACTCTCGCGCTCAACATGATGAAGTTGTACAGGTACATATCGATTGGTCGATTCAGGAACAACTTTCTAAATCCAGATAATTGTCTATTTTTACCTGGTGTCACAGATTCCCTTAAAAGCCTTACACACCTTATTTTCAGACTGTGGCATAAATTTAAATAGTCTCAGAAATGAAATGGAGGGACGATGATGTCATCAAAAAATCCAAATCAAGAGTTACTGGAACAGCTGCAAAATGAACACCAGAATCAAATTCAGCAACAGCCGCAACCTCAGCAGCATGGGCCAGTCAATTCGCCTAAGAACAATCAGCACGAGCAGGATGAACGGGTTTTAAATAAACAGCATCGAGCAGATCTGCAAAATCAGAATATTCATGGCAATCACCGTGAATAGGAATAAATCGCTTCTGAAGTTAATAAAGCCCGCCTTAGGTGGGCTTTATGATATGAGTTTAAAATTTATTTATTTTCGCTTCATAAACCTTTTTAATTAAAGATTTTCTATTTATCAGGTCAGATTCAACTCCAATCACGTAAATAGATTATTTTTGATCGAAGTTAGAAGTGTCAGCAAAATTGTGTGCCGTAATCAGGATGCCATATTTCGCATTGAGGTAATCCCCTATCCGAATGACATCACTGCCATTGGCATGTTCTACTGTAAGTGTCTGAGTAATGGCATCATAATGCAGTGACTCGAAACTTTCCTGATGTAGACTAAGCCAATGTAAGGTATCTGCGAGATTTTCATCAACAATATAAGTTTCAGCCTGAAAGTCTTTAGTCATTATGCCCCCATTGACGTTTTAACAATGCCATATTTTAACGGAATATTCTTAATTTCAGGCATAAAAAAGTGAGCAAATGCTCACTTTTCTGGGGGGTAGGTATTAATCTTTACTGATACCACACTTGCGACATTCTCGCTGTGTGCCAATTTCTTCCATGTGTTGATATTCATAAATGTGCAAGCAAAATATTTTTTTCAAAAGCTGAAGCATTGTTAAAACTCCTGTTTCACCATTATATAAATACGCTTCTGTAGTTCACTCTTCCTGAGTGTCTATTGTTGTTTTGATTAAAAAACCACCATTTACTTATAAACATAATTTTTCAAAATGTAAAATCAATTTCATACTTTTTTTAACTTTCCGATAAAGTTAAATTTCAATTGATTCATACTTTTAATCATCTGATGTGATGTATATCGCAATTTCGCCATCTTTGGAAATGATATCTTTAAAAAAAGCGAACCAAAGTCCGCTTTTCAATGAAATTTAGAAGAAACCGGCTGGCTTGGTTAAATAACTGACCAGTAGATTTTTGGTTTACTGAAATGATCCAGCATCATTTTGTGGTTCTCTCGGTCAATACCTGATTTTTATAACCGCCGAAAGCTGCATGCGCCGGATAGATATGATAACAGTTGCTTCATACAAGACCTACCTCGATGGTAGACCAGCCCGGTAAGCGGTAATCAGAAAAGTCTTAACGAATTTTTTACATAATCATCTAGTTATAGGCTACCTATTTCAATTACGGATTATTAAAAGTCAATTACACCGGAAATTTAATCTAGTTTGTTTAAATTTAATAAAATAAAAAATCTACATTTTTCTAGCTTTCCTGTTAATAGGCTTATAGCTTACTTAAATGATGAGACATATATGCGAGGTATAGGGTCTTGTCATTGAAATCAGGCATTTCAAAAACCCAGAATACATAATTCTTAGATCTAAACTTAAATTTTATATTTACAGCAGATCTCTTTCATAAATCAAAAAACGATCTTCTTTTTGGTTAATATTTGCACTCCGGATTTCTTGGCATTCGTGCATAATCTGCGGATGAAATACATCGATTCAAACAAGCTTTCTGATCCTCAGTTCAAGCGATACACAGGCATCTCATGGTCAACTTTCTATTTGATGGTTGAGCAATT